>DATDHE010000133.1:0-34970 GCA_036521695.1 Candidatus Acidiferrum sp.
AAATTGGTTGACCAGTCGATCGCGCGGCTCGGGCGATTGGATATTGTGGTGGCCAACGCGGGCATCTGGAATATCGAGGACCTGCCCATCGAGAAAATGACCGAGAAGCAGTGGGATGAAATGATGCGGGTGAATTTGAAAAGCGTTTACTCGATCATTCATTTCAGCGTGCCGCAGATGATCAAGCAAAAATCCGGCAAGATTATTCCGATCACGTCGACGGCGGGGCAGCGTGGCGAGTCCTTCCACACGCATTATGGCGCGAGTAAGGGTGGTGTGATCAGTCTCGTTAAAGGGCTCGCGGTCGAGCTCGCCAAGCACAACATTCTCGTGAACTCGATCGCTCCGGGATGGGTCGCGACGGACATGTCGAATCCCGTCATTCAGACGAAAGCCGGAGTGAAGGCGGTCGCCGCAGCGATTCCGCTGGGGCGTCCAGCTACCGCGGAGGAAATCGCTGGTCCGATTCTCTTTCTGGCGTCGGACCTGGCCAACTTCCTCACCGGAGAGATCATCAATGTAAACGGAGGATCGGTCTTGTGCGGTTGATACTTGTCCAGATCGCGGTTGCAGGATTGCTGGGCAGCGCAGCATTTGCGTTGCGCGCTGTCGCGCAGAACCCCGACTCCCTGATGCCGGAGCAGAGCGCCGCGAAAGCCAAGCAGATTCTTAGCGACCTGATCAATGCCCGCGGGGCCGCAGGCTACACCCAAGCCGTCGAAGGCGAGTGCCAAGGCACGCGCGCCCAATTCGGCCATAACGGGGCGGTCATGGGATATGTGGGCTTCACTGAGGCGCGCCGCTGGCCGGATAAAGAGCGCTTGGAGTATTCGGCGAAGAGCCACAATCTGAAGAGCATCCTAAACACGGTGATCGGCGTGGAAGGCCTGGACTGGTCGCATGGCGGCGCCATCATCGTGTTGTATAACGGTGATCGCGGTTGGACGCTCGACCGCGGCGGCATCACGGAACTGCCGGTTACTTCCATGTCTGAGTTTCAGGAACAGGTCAAACGCAATATCGACAACGTGTTGAGAGTGCGCCTCAAGGAGCCGGGTTGGCTCTATCGCTTTGGCGGCAGCGATACCGTCGATTTGAAAGAAGTGGAATGGGTGGAGTTGACGGACAGCGAGGAACGGAAGTTTCGACTCGCCGTGGACCACAACACGCGCCTTCTAGTGCGAAGTGAGGTGATCACCAAGAATGAAGAAACCGAAGAACGCGATGAGGACGTCACCATCTACACGAACTACCAGTTGAAAGATACGGTGTGGACTCCGATGCAAATCACAAAGGATCACAACGGCCGCAGAGCATCACAATTTTTTTACAATACCTGCAGATACAATCCCGGATTCCCGAGCGACTACTTTGACAGGTCCTCTCTCCAGAAGAAGAGCGCCGACGCCGGTGCCCATAAGTCTAAGAATTTCAATAACTGAAACCCAGCCAGACCCGCCTTACGGCTCAGGTCGCACGAACCGAAGGAAGGCGACGGACTGCTGCTTTCGCGCCAATGCGCATGCCGGATGGCGCGCGCGGCTTTTTTCTGCGTGAGTCAAGTTTGATAAGCATTTTATTTGTAAGGGGATAGCGGGAAAGAGGGTCGCTGCGAAGGATTTTACTCTGCGTGCCAGTCGGAGGGGGCCGAGGCGGTTCCCTGCAGCCCATCACCGGCCTTTTGTGGGGGCCGGAAGGCAGTACTGCCATTAACTAGTGCTACGGTTGCTCCGATTTGGGTACCCACGCTCTATGGGATTTTGTTGATAAAATGTAATAGTCTTAGTAAGTTAGGCGTGCTCTCAGGCAGCGGCCGGAGCGGGTCTGACGGGTGTCGTTCCAAAATGATATGGAATGCCAAGTTCGTGTCCCCGCGTCGAAGCCCACGAAGTGGCTTTAGTTTAGTGGAGCTAGTGCTGTCTTTGGCCGTGCTCCTCGTAATTACTACTCTAGCCATTCCTGTAGTAGTGCGCTCGTTGCAAGCCTATCAGCTCAATTCCAGTGCTTCGCAGTTGGCGGGTATGCTCAAATTTGCGAAATTCGATGCCATTCGGCAGAACACGAAGGTGAGCTGCCAGATCGCGCAGAGCGGTGCCAATTGGTTGGTTTGGGTGGATTCAAATGGCAACGGAATACCCGACGGTGCGGAACCGCAAATGTTCATTGGCGGGAGCTTCACTCTTTTGCCTGCCGGCTCGGTTCCCGATCCAGCCCCGATCACGGCTACCTTGGGGCCTGGCTTTTCAACGTACTCCTGGGTGGTATTGTCTGGATCCAACAATAGCGTTACGTACGACCAGCGCGGGGTCATAGACGCTTCAGCGGTTTACGCGCTCTACATCGGCAACCCCAACGACCCAAACTCCGGTTACCGAGCAATTATTACGATGCCTTCCGGCGCCGTGCAGGTGTGGACTTCGTCATCCGCCGGAAATTGGCAGCGAGTCAGTTGATGTATCTTGCCGGATAAAGCGATGAAGAATCCTCATGATCGAAAGAGGTGTAGGAAGGATTGGGGGAATCAGCGCGGATTCACCCTTACGGAAGTTCTCATCGCCATTGTCATTATGTTAGTGGGCATTGTGGCCGTCGCGCAATTGGTGCCCGCTTCGATTGGTTCCAACTCGGCGAATCGTAACGACTCTTCGGCTCTGGTGTTCGCGCAACGGCAGCTGGACCAATTCCTGAACCAGCCGCTCAATATGTCGATTAGTCCTCCGGCCTTCACGGAAACCATCGACGCGCAAACCTTCACTTGTTATCTCGGAGACCCGACACAGCCATCAAACACAGTCGTCGGCAATCCCGTCGTTGTGTACTACAACCAGCTTGTAATCGACTTTAGCCCGTCGACGGGGGTGGCGAACTACAGTTTCATCTATCAGGATCCGAACGATCCTTTTGGCTTGGTCTACGACGTCCGGTGGGCGGTGATCACTACCAAGAACTCAGGCGGCATGGTCACCTCCAAACGGTTCATCCTCGGAACAAGGAAAAAAGGTGGCAACGGAATCTATAGGCCAGTCACGCTTGACACGATACTTTCGAAATGAAACGCGCTCCTCATAACCGGTGTGAGCAGGGCTTCTCGCTTATCGAGATGATGATCGCTGCGGTGATATTTATTTTGCTTTGCGGCGCAGCGTTCGCGCTTCTCTCTCTAGCGCAGCAGCGCTATCAGACGGAATCCCAGGTGTTGAATTCCTTTCAAGAAGCGCGCTTCGGTCTGGATGAAATGGTTCGAGATGTGAATGGCTCGGCTTATCCTTCGCAAAACATGTTTTCGTTCAACCCCAATGTCCCGGCGATGAATTTATATGCAATCACGCCGGTCGCTTGGGACCCCGGCTATCTCTCGAGTTCGCCATGCCTGATTGGAACTGGGGGCGGCGGGACGTGCACCACACCCGGAGATTTTGATTTGATCGTAGAAAGGGACGTGGACTATTGGCACACCGACGGCGTCGAATGGACTCGCTACCGGCTGCAGGGGAACATCTTGTCCCGTAGCCAGACTTATAAGGTTGTCTCCGCGGACCCCGAGACGACCACAGCGCCCTCCTTCGTTCCCTACGTTCAGAATGTGATGAACAATGGTTCGCCGGCGCAAATTGCGGCTTTCCAGGCAGTCTACCCAAACATGTTTCCCGGCGGGAATCCCGTGCCGGTTTTCAACTACTTTTGTTACACACCATTCGGAACTCAGCAGTGCGCTTCGGCGGGATCGTACAATTCACCGCTCAACATCACGGATGTGGAGATTACGCTAATCGTCATGGCACCCACAAAAGATGCGCAGACGGGCCAGGTGCGGCTCATCGAATTGCATGGACGGGGCCACAGCCTCAACCAGATTCAATAACGGCAATGCTGCGAGGGCAAAGAGCAAGGATGAAGATGGATCGCAAAACGTGCCGCAGTTCCGAAGAGGGGATTGCACTGCTGATCGCAATCTTCGTCCTGCTATTGATTAGTGTCGTGGCGATCGCTTTGCTTGTTTCGTCCGGGACGGAAACAGCGCTCGGCGCCAATTACCGGACATCTTCCACAGTGTACTATGCGGCGATCGCTGGCCTCGAGGAAGCCCGCGGCCGTTTGCTCCCGAAGAACCCTAACTATTTTGGCAATTCCGTCATTCCCACGACGCTCCCACTGGGTCAGACGGTCTACGTCATAAATCGCGCGACGGGCGACAACATCGCCCCCTGGGACTCCAGCAACTCTTATTACGACAACGAGTACCAGACTGAATTTGGGACGGCCGCCTCGAGTGCGTCCTGGCAATCCGTCAATTCCGTCTGGGACAACAATACTCAGGGCATACCGGGGCCGATGTTCAAGTGGGTCCGCATCAATGCCGCGACCGAGCAGTCTCTCTTCTTGCAGGTGAACGCCAGCGGATCCTATAACAACAGCACACCGATTTATTACGATCCATTTCATCTCGACCACTCTGGGAACCCCTGGCCTAGCCTGGTTGTGGGATCGACGTCGACAGCAGTGCAAGCGCTGGAAGTCACCGCGCTGGCCGAGTTGCCCGGCGGCAGCCAGAAAATCTTGCAGTATCTTGTGGCTCCTATTAGTGTAAATCTTACCTTCCCCGCTGCACTGACATTGGACGGGTACTCGGACGCTTTCAGCAGCCCTGATCACTCTGCGTTCCAGATTAAAGGCGACAACGATGGCGGCGACCCCGCTTGCAGCTCGATGGCTTACCCTGTGCCGGCCATTGGTGTCCCAGACAGCACTGACGTCGGCTACGTGAAAAATGGAAATCCCGGACCTGGGAGCACGGGTATTCCCGTCAGCCCAATAAACGAAACCGGGAACTTCACGCCTGCCCCTGCTCCCAGCGTAGCCCAGGTGACATTAGCCACAAGTTTGCAAAACGTTCAAGGCCTCAACCAAATTGCTCAGACCATTATTCAAAACGCGGACGCTGTCATTGTGGGACCCGCCAACCAGTCGAACCTGCCTTCGGCCATGTCCATTACCAATCCGATGACCATCGCGGTGCAAGGTGACTTTTATCTGGGGCCTAGTTTTACCGGCTACGGGCTGCTGCTGGTCAGCGGCAATTTCACGTATGCAACGGACGCCAGTTGGAACGGGATAGTTTTGGTCATCGGACAAGGTACGGTGACTGCAGTCGAGAGCGGCCCCGGCGGCACTTTCAAAGGAGCGATGCTTATCGCACGAACGCTCAACTCATCAGGGAATCCCCTGCCAGGAACCAACCCTCCAGGGCCCGCGACCTTTACGAACTTGGCAACCCCACATGTGGGTACGGGAATTATGTACAACTGTAGTTGGATCCAGGCCGCGCAAGCCCCGTTGACTTACAAAGTTCTGTCTTTCCACGAAATTCGGCAGTAAAAATGGGATTTCGAATGAATCTCAATAAGCCCTCTCAGAAACTTGGTGCATCCTGTTTTGCTCTGGGTGCTGCACTTCTTCTGGCTCAATTGAGGTGCGAGGCCGTTATTGCTCAACAGCAAGAACGACAGCAATCTCAGTCACAACAACAGCCCACGCCTTCTCCTCCGACACCGCCACCGAGCTCGCAACCTGCCTCCGACCCAGCGCCACCAATCGGCGCACTGCCCGTCAACAGGCGCAAAGTTTGGACGAACGACGAAGTGGTAGTGCTGCGAACACCCGCCGACCGCTATCAGGTGGAGAAGGAGGCGAAGCAGGCTGCGGAGGCAGAAGCGGCTGCAAAGGAGGCTGCTCATAAAGCGGCCGGAAAATCCGCGAAGGAACCCCTGCTGGATATCAAACTCCCAGCCACGCCAGAAGAGACCGAGAAACTGCTAAGGAACGTGCAGGAGGACATTGAGGAGGAAACAGTTGTTCTCGAGAAGTTAAACAACGAACTACTGGAGACTCCCGCTGAGCAGCAAGAAGGAAAGCAAAGAGAAATCGATCGTCTAACCGCAAAAATCGAGATGTCGCGAAGAGACGTGAAAGCCCTTGAGGAGCATCTGCAAGCGCTTCGCGCAAAGTCTCAGGAAAAAAATCCACCAGCGGCTCCGCAGCCGCCCCCCGCTTAGAGGCTGGGAAATATTGCGCAAAAAAGCGAACTGCAGGATTTTCGCTATCCCGGCGCGCTTCGCATGGAACGCCGCGGGCCCGCCGCTGCATAATGCCCCCGGCGCGGTATAATGATTGGATGCGTACCAGTCAGGGAAGCGCGCCGATGCACGGCACTACGGTTTTGTGCGTGCGCAAAGACAATAAGGCCGTGTTGATTGCCGATGGCCAGGTGACCATGGGCGACCATGTGATGAAGCATACGGCGCGGAAGACGCGGCGGCTTTACAACGATAAAGTTATCGCTGGTTTTGCCGGGTCTACCGCCGATGCCATTTCGCTGTTCGAGCGATTTGAGGGCAAACTCCAGGAACACTCCGGCAATTTGCAGAAGGGCGCCGTCGAGCTGGCCAAGGAGTGGCGCAAGGATCGCGCGCTGCGGCATCTCGAGGCGCTGCTTATTGTCGCCGATTCGAAATCCACATTTCTGCTTTCTGGGAATGGCGATGTGATTGAGCCGGATGACGGTTTGTGCGCCATCGGTTCCGGCGGAACTTATGCACTGGCCGCTGCGCGCGCCTTGATCAAACATTCGAAGCTGGGCGCGAAAGATCTGGCCATGGAAGCGATGCGCATCGCCAGCGAGATTTGCATTTATACCAACGCGAACTTTACAGTCGAAGAACTCTAGGGGGACGCGCGATAATACGACGGGCCGTTTTCGCGCATCAAACGCATTGCGCAACAGTGGATCGCACACAAGAAGTCTGTAGACAAAGAGATTGGACATTTCATGAGCAGCAAGACCGATAAAGAAGTTGTTTTCATGCCGGGCGGCAACGGCGCCGCGCCCGTAGAAGAGCAGCTTCTCCCGGCACTCGACGACATGACTCCGCGCGAAATAGTCGTGGAGCTCGATAAATACATCGTCGGGCAAAACGCGGCCAAGCGCGCTGTCGCTGTAGCCTTGCGCAATCGCGTCCGCCGCCAAAAACTTCCGCCGGAGATCGCCGAGGACGTGCTTCCCAAGAATATTTTGATGATTGGTCCGACGGGCGTCGGCAAGACAGAAATTGCACGCCGGCTTGCGCGTCTGGCCGGGTGCCCCTTCGTCAAAGTCGAAGCCTCGAAATACACGGAAGTCGGCTACGTGGGCCGCGATGTGGAATCGATGGTTCGCGATCTCGTCGAGACTTCCATCGACATGGTTCGCGAAGAAAAGCTCGATGAAGTTGCCGATCGCGCTGAACAGGCCGCGGAAGAACGCGTTCTGGATCTCTTGCTTCCGCCATCGCCGCCGCCCGCACCGGGCACGACGGAAGCGGAAGCCGCGGCGCAGCGCGAGCAAACGCAGCGCACACGAGAAAAGCTCCGCGCCCAGCTTCGGGAAGGCAAACTCGATCAACGCATGGTCGACCTTGAAGTCCGCGAGCGTTCCATACCTTCGTTTGAAATCATTTCGAACCAAGGTGTTGAAGACATGGATGTCAACATGAAGGACATGTTCTCCAACCTTTCCGGCCTTTTTGGGCAGCAGAAAAAAAAGCGCAAGATGTCCGTCGCCGATGCGTTCGAATATCTGATTCAAGAGGAAGAGAACAAGCTGCTCGACATGGATCAAGTGACGCGTATTGCCGTCGAGCGCGCCGAGCAGATGGGCATCATCTTCATCGACGAAATCGACAAAGTCGCCGGGCGCGAATCCGGCCACGGACCGGATGTCTCACGCGAAGGCGTTCAGCGGGATATTCTGCCGATCATAGAAGGCACCACCGTCAACACGCGCTACGGGATGATTCGCACCGATCACATTTTGTTCATCGCCGCGGGCGCTTTCCACGTTACAAAACCGTCGGACCTCATCCCCGAGCTGCAAGGCCGCCTGCCGATTCGCGTGGAACTGCAATCGTTAAGAGAAGAAGATTTTATTCGCATTCTCACGGAACCGAAGAATGCTCTCATCAAGCAGTACGTTGCGCTTTTGGAGACCGAGGGCGTGAAGCTGAACATTACCGAGGACGCCGTCGCGGCCATCGCTCGTTTTGCTACCAGCGTAAACGAGTCTACCGAAAACATCGGGGCGCGGCGCCTGCATACCAGTCTCGAAAAAGTTCTTGATGAACTTTCCTGTGAGGCGCCAGACTTGAAGAAAAAGAATGTGAAGGTTGATGCCGCGTACGTGACCAAACAGCTTGCGGATATCGTCAAGAATCAGGATTTGAGCCGCTATATCCTGTAAACTCCGAAAATCGAAGATGGAAATTCGAAACTTGCGGAACGCCGTATCGCGCGACAAGGAGCCCGCCCGCTTTGCGAGTTTCGCTTTTCGAGTTGCAGGGCTCGCATTTCTCTTTGCTGCCGGTTGTGGTGCGCCCGGCGCGCCTACTCCGCCTACTCCGCCGGTTCCCGTCGCGGTGACAGATCTGGCCGCGCGTCAGGCCGGCGATGGCGTGCTACTTATTTTGACCTTGCCCACGAAGACGATGACCGGCGATCGCCTGGCATCGCCGCCTGCGGTCGAAATAGTCCGGGGCACTCCGAAGCCCGACGGTTCGCCCGACGCAGAGTCCTTGCGTGTCGTTTACACGGTTCCGGGTTCGCTTGTGGAGAATTACGTCGCGGAAGGGCACGTGAAATTCATCGACCCTATCGCGCCCGCGGAAACCCGCGCGCACCCCGGGGGAACGCTCGTCTACATCATCCGGACGCGAGCCTCCAAAAAGCGCGCTTCGGGAGATTCCAACGCCGTTTCCGTCCGCGTTTATCCCGTGCCGGAGCCAATCGCGAAGCTGGAGGCGCGCGTCACCGAGCCCGCGATTGAGTTGAGCTGGACGGCTCCCGCGCGCACGTCCGGGGGTGATCCGCTCACCGCATTTTCCGGCTATCGAATTTATCGTGGCGAACTCGTCGCTGCCTCGGCGGAAGCGGCCGCAGCCGACTTCTCGAAAGCCAAATGGAAGTCGCCGCTCACTTTGCTCGCACCGTCGGACGAAACCGCTTACCGCGACACTCTTTTCGACTTCGGCAAGACATACGTCTATATTGTCAGAAGCGTCGCGCTCGTGGATGGCAACGCACTGGAGTCCTCGGATTCCATCCCCGCGATCGTTTCCCCCCGCGATACTTTTCCTCCCGCCGCTCCACAAAATCTGGTGGCCGTTGTGCTCCCCGGCGCCACGCCCGGTTCCGTCCTCGTGGACCTCTCGTGGTCCATAAATCTTGAAACCGACCTAGCCGGCTACCGCGTCTATCGAAGTGAGCAACAGAACTCGCACGGCGTGCTTATTACGCCCGAGTTGTTGCTTGCACCGGCGTATCGTGATACGTCTGTAGAGCCCGGTCTCCGCTACTGGTACTCTGTGACTGCCGTCGATCGTGCTGGCAATGAAAGTGAAGCTAGTGCGGCCGTCGCCGTAGATGTCGCGAAACCTTCTCCGTAGGCCCGGGTTTTACATCGCATCTATCTTGGGAGCGCATCGCTTGATGACCGTTCGTGCACACTGGCCCGCGTACGAGTCGTTCCACGTTTTGCGAAACGCATCGGTTCGCACGGGTGTCTACGTCGGGATCATTCTTTCGATGGTGTTCAGCGCATGGGTGATCGTCGCGAATCATGTTCCGTCCCTTGACCGATTTGCACTCGCGCGCAATCTGGCCGCGGTGGTTCTTCTTGGTCTGGTGGCATTGATTCCGATTCTCCGGTTTTGGAGTGCGCCGGGTAATTTGCTGGCCTCGAGCCTAGTAGCATGGGGCCTTTTTAGCATGGCCTATCGCGTTCTGTGCATGGATTTCAGAGGCCTTGCCGAGCGTTTCAGCGCCGTTCAGATCTTTATGCTCGGCGCTGTACTCTACATGCTCGTCGTTTCTCTTTCTTGGATATGGACTATCATCCGGCGCGCTCGCGCGACGCACGTATCTCATCCCAATCATCATCCGAGCTGATTCCGAATGAAATTCTGCCGATTTCTTCCCCCTGGTTCACCTGCCCAGCCGCCAGCTTCTGCGTTTTATGGCGTGCACGAGGGCGATCACATCCGCGACATTTCCGGACCTCCGTGGAGTTCATGGTCGCACGGTTCGCGCACCTGGCCGGTTGCAGGCGTTCGACTGTTGGCTCCTGTCGATCCTGGAAAAATCGTTTGCGTCGGGCGCAATTACGCGGCGCACGCCGCTGAACTTGGCAATGAGGTGCCCAAGGAGCCGCTTATCTTTCTTAAGCCTCCTTCAGCGATTATTGGTCCAGGCGAGGCAATCGTTCTTACGCCGCAATCCCAGCGTGTGGAACACGAAGGCGAGCTTGCGCTTATCGTTGGGCGGTGCTGTTCGCATTTAACGGACTCTGACGACGCGCTCTCGTATCTCCTCGGCTACAGTTGCCTCAACGACGTTACCGCGCGCGATCTGCAAAAGAGCGACGTGCAGTTCACGCGTGCGAAAGGATTTGATACGTTTTGCCCCGTTGGCCCGCACATCGAGACGCAGCTCGATCCCACCGATGTCTTGGTGGAGACGCATGTCAATGGCGCGCTCCGGCAATCGGGGCGTACTTCTCTAATGGCGTATCCGGTCGCGTTTCTCGTCCGATGGATCTCCCGTGTGATGACTCTGTTCCCCGGCGATTTGATTGCTACCGGCACGCCCGCTGGCGTCGGCCCGCTTGTTGCCGGGGACGATGTCGAGGTCAGCGTCAGTGGTGTTGGCGTGTTGCGCAATCCAGTGCAAGCCCCGCACAGGTAGTTGCACTACCCAGCCGCTGTTTCGGTAAGATACACAACTGTGGGGCGATCCTGGAGGGCAGCCTATTTTTTGCGTGTCCTCAACTTGGGTGTGCTGCTGCTCGGGCGTATATCACTCCACCATTCATTTGCAGCTAGGGAGATTTTTTAGTTGAGAGCTCTGTTCGCGGACTGGAAAGTTGTTCTCGCCATGGCCGGTGCTGCCATTGCAGCGATCATGATGATCGCCTACGCATTCTTTCACCCGGCGGAAGAACCCGAGGACGTTGAGCGCAGGCGGCGCCTCCACTTGAATCAGATCGGGCGCATCGCGGAGGGGCAAGTCGTGGAGCTTGCCGAACATCCTCCCGAGCCGCGAGAAGCTCAAAGAAAACTCTTCGGATCTCGTGCCCGTGCTATCGTCGATTTGAGGCCCAGGCACCTCGTCACCTACAGTTACGCGATTTCTGGCGTCACCTATCACACCGCACAGGATATTACCGGCCTCGAAGGACAGATTCGTTTCGAGCGGCTCGTTGCTGGCCAGCCTGCGAGCGTGAAGTATGATCCCTCGAATCCGAGCGACTCGATACTCGTCGCTGACGATTGGTCGGGCTTGCGCTGAGCCTCGAAGTGCTTGCGCTGAACTTCGGCGTGCTCGCTTGGAAACCCCCAAACGTTTACGCTGACGTTCCAGGCCCCCTTTCCGCTTCGCTGCGCATTCTGCTTTTCGCCCAGTTGAGCTATCCTTCCTTCTGCGGTTTCGGTGCGCAGCGCCAATCTTATGAAGATGGTCATTGCATCAATCTTGACTACCGTTCTCATCGTTGCCATGACTCTTGGCGCGATGTTCATTCTGGTGCAAGCCACGGATTACGTCACGTCTCGCGAGTCGCCCCTCCAGAGAGCCGTTGCGATCTGTGCGGAACTGGTTCTCGGCGTTGTCCTGCTTCTCGGCACAGTTTGGCTTGCCACGCATCTGGCTGTTCGCATCTTTTCTAAAAATGAGCCCGCTGCTCCCGGAGGAAAACTTGCCTGAGAAAAACGCCGCCGCGAGCGCAAAAGAGAAGCACCACGACCGCATGGAAGAGCTCCGCCGCCAGTCCGCGGAAGCCGAAGCCGGCGGCGGTCCCGAGCGCCGCGAGCGCGAACACAAAGCCGGCAAGCTTGCCGCGCGTGAACGAATAAATCTGCTCCTCGATGAAGGCACCTTCGAAGAGCTGGACAAATTTGTCCGCCACGGCTGCGTGGATTTTGGAATGCAAGAACAGCGCCCCGCTGGCGACGGTTTCGTCACCGGCTTCGGCCGCATCGATGGCCGGCTCGTCTACGTTTTTGCACAAGATTTCACTGTGTTCGGCGGCTCGCTTTCCGAAGCCAATGCGCGGAAAATCTGCAAGATCATGGATCTCGCCATGCGCGCCGGCGCTCCAGTTATCGGCCTCAACGATTCCGGTGGCGCGCGTATCCAGGAAGGTGTGGCCTCGCTCGCGGGTTATGCGGATATTTTTCTGCGCAACACGCTGGCCAGCGGCGTGATCCCGCAGATTAGCGCCATCATGGGGCCGTGCGCGGGGGGCGCGGTTTACTCGCCCGCGATCACCGATTTCATTTTCATGACGCGCGAGACTTCCTACATGTTTGTCACCGGGCCCGACGTCATCAAGACCGTCACCCACGAAGAAGTCACCAAGCAAGAGCTCGGCGGCGCCATGACTCACAACGAGAAAAGTGGCGTGGCGCACTTTGTTTCCGTGGACGATGCCGATTGTCTCGCCATGATTCGCGAGCTACTGAGTTTTCTCCCGTCGAATAATGTCGACGATCCTCCGCGACGCCAGTCTGCGGATTCAACAGACCGCCGCGAAGAATCCTTGAACTCGCTCGTTCCGGACGAGCCTCAAAAGCCTTACGACATGAAGGACGCCATCCACGCCATTGTCGATGACGGCTACTTATTCGAAGTCCATGAGCGTTTCGCAAAAAATATCGTCGTGGGTTTTGCACGCCTGGATGGCCGCCCTGTCGGCATCGTCGCTAATCAACCCGCGTTCCTTGCCGGCGTTCTTGATATCAACGCCTCGCTCAAAGGCGCCCGCTTCGTTCGCTTCTGCGACGCCTTCAATATTCCGCTCATCACTTTCGAAGACGTTCCCGGTTTTCTCCCCGGCACGCAGCAGGAGTTTGGCGGCATCATTAAACATGGCGCGAAATTGCTGTTCGCTTTCGCGGAGGCAACGGTTCCCAAAATCACTGTTATTACCCGCAAGGCCTACGGCGGCGCGTATTGCGTCATGGCCAGCAAGCACATCCGCACAGACGCCAACTTCGCCTGGCCCTCCGCGGAAATCGCCGTTATGGGCCCAGAAGGTGCTGTAAATATTGTTTACAAACGCGAACTGGACAAAGCTCCCGAATCCGATCGCGAACACCTGCGCCAGGAAAAGATAGCCGAATTTCGTGACCGCTTCGCGAACCCGTTCGTCGCCGCTGAAAAGGGCTACATCGACGCCATCATCGAACCTTCCGAAACGCGTCCCCGTATCATCAGCGCTCTTCGCGCACTGGAAAACAAACGCGACACCAACCCACGCAAAAAGCACGGCAACATTCCTCTTTGAGCGTGGCCCAGGTCCTACGTCTACTTAATTTAATTCGAGTGAAAGTTACCCTTGGCAGTCAGCTCTCTCCGCCTTCACTGCAACTCAAGCGATTGGACACTGCGGGTGCGCTAGGCGATTGGCGGCGATATCCCTCGTGCTAAAATCCCGGAGCAACACGAAAGGTCCATGTTCCGAAAAATCCTGATTGCTAATCGCGGCGAAATCGCCGTGCGCATCCTGCGCGCCTGCCGCGAGTTGAGCATTCGCTGCGTGGTGGTTTTCAGCGAAGTTGACCGCAAATCGCTCCACGTTCGTCTCGCCGACGAGGCGTATCCCATTGGCCCCGCACCCTCGCGCGAAAGCTATCTTTGCATTGAAAAAATAATTGACGTCGCGCGTCGCTCTGGCTGCGATGCTGTACATCCCGGTTACGGTTTCCTCGCGGAAAACGCGGCGCTGTCGCGTGCTTGTACAGAGGCGGGAATCACTTTTATCGGCCCGAGCGCCGAAGCCATGGAAGGCCTCGGCTCGAAAACCGCTGGCCGCCAACTCGCTCGCCGCTCCGATGTGCCAACCGTTCCAGGCGCAAACGAACCCATCGAAAGTCCAGATGATGCTCAGGCGCTCTCCCAAAACATGGGTTATCCCGTTTTGTTGAAGGCGGTCGCCGGAGGCGGCGGCAAAGGCATGCGTGTTGTCACGCGCGACGCCGAGTTTGCACCTGCCTGGCGGGATGCCTCTTCCGAAGCGCTAAACGCGTTCGGCGATGCACGCCTCTATCTGGAAAAATATCTTGAAAAACCGCGACATATCGAAATTCAAATCCTGGCTGATGCCCACGGCCGCGTCGTTTCGCTGGGCGAGCGCGAATGTTCGGTTCAGCGGCGCCACCAAAAAGTGATTGAGGAAGCTCCTTCGCTCGTCATTACGCCGGAGCTGCGCAAGAAAATGGGCGATGCTGCCGTCCGCCTTGCGCGGGCTGGTAGGTACGTCAACGCCGGCACGGTAGAATTCCTCGTGGACGCTCATCTCAATTTTTATTTTTTGGAAGTGAACACGCGCCTTCAGGTCGAGCATCCCGTTACGGAGCAAGTCACGGGGCTCGATTTGGTCAAGCTGCAGATCGCCATCGCCGCTGGCCATCGCCTTCCTTTTGCCTGGGAGACGATTACTCCGCGCGGCCACGCGATGGAGGTGCGCCTCTATGCCGAAGATCCGGACAATAATTTTTTCCCTTCGCCGGGAAAAATTCTCTCGCAACATGCACCGAGTGGCCCCGGCATTCGTCTCGATGAGGGCGTCTACGAAGGCTGGACCGTTCCGATGGACTACGATCCCCTTCTTAGCAAGTTGATCGCCTGGGGCAACAGCCGCGAAGAAACCATCGCTCGCCTCCGGCGTGCTCTCGAGGAGTACACCATCACAGGCATCAAGACCAACGCTGGCCTTTTCCGCCGCATCCTCGCTGAGCCCGATTTCCTTCGTGGGGAAATCCACACCAAGTGGCTCGACGAATTGCTTCAGCGTTTGCCTTCCGTTGCGGTTTCGACAAACGAAAACGCGAAAGCGGACGGTGCCACCGACGCCGTAAGCATCGCAGCCGCTCTCTGGCAAGCAAAGCGCTTAGATAAGCCATCTGGTCCGTCCTCTTCAAATCAGGACCCTTCGCAACCTTCCCGCTGGAAGCAGGAAGGCCGTCGCCAGCAATTGGATCGCCTGCCATGAAATTTGAAATCCATCTTACTGGCCCATCCGGAAATATGCTGCGCAGCGTTGAGCTCGAACGCCACGCGGACCGCTGGAAAATCTCGCTCGATGGCCAACCTGTCGATGCCCATGCCGTCGAAATCGACCCCAATACGCTCTCCCTGCTTCTCGAAGGTCAATCCTACGAAGTTCGCATCACTGATTCGCCTGACGGCGTGCTCAAGCTCCAGACGGGCTTGCAGGAATTCACTGCCGAGGTCGTCGATCCTCGCGCATGGCGCGGTCGGCGCCATGGCGCATTCGAAGCCGAAGGCCGCCAACAAGTTATCGCTCCCATGCCCGGCAAAATCGTCCGCATTCTCGTCCAAGCGGGAGAAAAAGTCGAAGCTGGTCAGGGGTTGCTCGTTGTGGAAGCAATGAAAATGCAGAACGAAATTCGTTCGCCAAAGGGCGGCATCGTCGAGCGGCTTCACGTCAAAGAGGGCCAGCCCGTCAACGCCGGTGAAGTGCTGTGCATCGTTTCCTAAGCCCCCCGCCATGGGGAAGGGATGGCGCTGGCTGTGGTTGGCTTCGGCTGCGCTCACGCAAGCAAAGGGGAAACTTCGGAAGGGATGGACCGCGAAGCGCTGGGCCGCACGATGGTTAGATGACGCGGAGAAAATACAGCGTAGATCGTTCGTTAGAGAATTAATGCCCAGACGACTTGGCGGGGAAATCCGTCTTCGCCGCATCCGGCAACTTGCCTGCAGCTTCGATCACTTGTTGCGCGAGATAGTTTGTCACGCGCGCGTCATCCCGCGCAATCGTCAGGTACGCGGCGCGCAGCAATTGTTCCTTGTGGTTGCGGAGCGTGTCCCGAATCGTCTGCTGGACTTGCGGGTCGTTAATGTTCCGTTGCCCGGGCGACTCACGCGAGATCAGCTTCAAAATGACGATGCGCGGACCGTCCTTGGACTGAATGGGAAGCGGCGGGCTCACTTGCCCCGGCTTCATTCCCATCACAATCCTCTTCAGAGTTGCATCGGACTGGTTCAGCGCCGATTCCGGCACGTATCCCAGGTCACCGCCCATGGCCGAGGAGTTCATGTCCTCGGAATAGTCCATCGCCAGTTGTGCGAAGTCTGCGCCGCTGTTTAGCTTGTCCTCGAGCATTTTTACTTTGCGCTCAGCTTCAACCTCGTTCGTCGCGTCATCATTCTTGAGGTTGCGAATCTGCGGTTCCTTACGCGGCGTCACAACGATCTCGGATATCCGGTAACGCGGCTCTACGACGTTGAATTGCCCCTTGTTCGCGTTATACGTATCGGTGACGTCCTGGTCGGTGATCGATATTTTCGCCACCACTTCGCGGTTCAGCAGCTTCGTGATGGAGAGCTGCCTCCGCAGGTCACGCTTCAAATCATCCACCGAGACCCCACGATCCTTCAGCTGTCTCTGGAATTCGTCTTCGGTATAGGGGCTCTTCATCTCGGTGAATTTGTCTTCCACTTCACCGTCGCTGGCTTCCAGGTTTAGCTTCTTTGCCCGCTCCAGCAGAATCTCGTTGTTGATCAGCTCATCCAGAACATTCAACTTGAGCGACAGCGATTCCTCCTGCGACGGCTCCTGCCCCTCCGGATTCACTCGCGTCCGGTAGTATTTATCCACGTCATCGCGTTTAATCTCTTGCCCGTTCACCACGGCCCACACGTCCGGCGAGGGCTGCGACTTCTGTTTGCAGCCCGTGCCCAGGGCAAGCGCGATAGCCGCGACGGGCAAAAGCATCGCCGCGCGCGCCATCCCTTTCTTGGGGATGTGCGAGCGCACCGCCACGTTAATTTTGGCTTGCGAGGGGTTCAAGGTGTGGTGTTCAGGCCGCTTTCTTGACGCGGCCCGCGCGGATGCAGGCCGTGCAAACTCGAACATGCTTTCTCGCGCCGTCCACCAACGCATGGAAGCGCTTCAGGTTCGGATTCCACCGTCTACGCCTTGTGTTATTCGCGTGACTGATCACGTTGCCAAAGTGCGGCCCTTTGCCGCAAAGTTCACACTTCAGTGCCATTGTTTTCCTACTTAGGCTGTCTGTAGCAGCCAGAAATTTGCCCTAGAAGTTACAATACTGAGCGTTTCATTCTAACAGACGACCTATCTTCAGCAAAGCATGCCTTTTTGCGCGCCGCAAACGACCGTGCCCGGATTGGAGCAAAGCAGGAATGTCGGGCTTCTAGGGGTCTTGGTTTGCGAGGAAGACCTCTTTTGCGAGCCTCTCATCCCCCACCGCTAAAGTGCTTCCAGCGAGGCCATCCCGGACCAAAACATTCTCTCCCAATTTGGGTTAGGACCTAAGGATACTACTAAGGCTTTTCATCCTACGCTATTCAGCGGTCGTTTCTCCGCAGCGGCCAGCGCCAGCAAGCCTCGGAGCACCCTGCACCGCCCTTGGGCCTCCTATTTGATGATAGGTCTTTCCGTTTCAATGGTTTATGGAAACGGCACCTGTCCTTTAGTGCGGGCTTTTATTTGCCTAAAACACTATTAGCCCAGCCCCTACACCAATCCACCGATTCCTTCCGGTAGGCTAAACTTGTAGCTTGAGTCTTCGGCCAAAAGGAGACAGATCGCAGTGCCCAGGCTGACCACAATCCGCTCTTCCAGTGCATCGGCCAGACTGTTGTCTGCCCGGGTGGAGATTTTTGCCCGGCTGGGCATGGTTCTAGTACTCTTTCTCGCGGGCTTGGTCGCCTCTCCCGCCTATGCGGACGTTGGCGTCCTTCTTAACGAGTCCTTGGATACCAGTCTCGCCAGAATTACGGGTTCCGGCCATAGCGCCGTCTATTTCTCGCGAATCTGCGCGGAATCGCCCATCAAGCTCCGCCTGTGCCGGCCAGACGAGCAAGGCTCGGTCATGAGCAACTACACAACCCTGGGCGAGGATCAGCCCTTCGAGTGGAATATCGTTCCCCTGTCGGTTTATTTATACGGCGTCGAAGATTCGCAGAACCGCCCGCTTTTCGGCTCGCAAAAAATCAAGCATGCTCTCGAGGAAAGATACCGCACAAACTTTCTTGCCGGTTACTGTGACAGTCTCACTTGCCGCACGAGCAACAGGTCTGAATGGCGCGAGATGGTCGGCGCCACGCTTGAGCGCAGCATCTATATTTTTGTTGTGGCCACCTCTGTTGAGCAGGACCGAGCGCTCATAGCGGAATTCAATTCTCTTCCCAATCAGAACCACTTTAACGGCGTTACGAAGAATTGCGCTACGTTCTCCCGCCGCGTCATCAACACCTACTATCCTCACGCCGCCAGGGCCGACTATTTGAACGACTTCGGCCTGATCACTCCGAAGGCCATTGCCCGTTCCTTTACCCGTTTTGCCCAACGCCATCCGGAAGCGCACCTTCGTGTGTTGCATTTCGCGCAATTGCCAGGCACCATCAAGCGCAGCACCGAGTGCCGCAACGGAACCGAGCAGTTGTACCACTCCAAAAAACTTCTCGTGCCCATGATTCTTTTTGCCGACCACGAACTGCCCTTTATGGCCGCTTCCTATCTGCTTACCGGGCGCTTCAATCCCCAGCATGAATTGGAGCGGCATCCCACCGCGGAAGCGGCGGACAGAACGCTGGAAATCCGCGAAGCCAAGGCATAGAACGATGTGCCCCGCGAAGAGCAACTTGAAGCCCTAGTTAATCAGGAAAGCGCGCAACTCGTGGGCACCGCGAAAGAATGGAAACAATATCGGGAGGCTTTTGGATCTCTCACGAATGACGCCATTAGCCGCGAAATCATTCCGAACTACGAGTTCCTCGGCCGTCTATACAAATACCTGGATCGGACCGGCACGCTCTCTGTAGATGCCAATGGGAGCTTTTGGTTGGATCTCTCGCAAGGCGGCAAGCCCTCGAGGATCGGCCTAAGCGCAAACAACATTTTTGCTTCTGGCAGCGATTCCCAGTGGACCTATGCGCTGACTCTTGCGCGTGCCGACCATTATCTAAAGAGCCCCAAGCATAGCCGTGAAATCATGCCGGAATTCAAAAGCGATTGGGCCCTCTTGGAGGCGGCCCGGGTCAATAGCGCCTCCACGGCGGCCAACAATAATCTGCCACCCAGGAGCGCGCGCGCCACCGCCATCTCCTTCAGTCAGATTGAATAACCCCGGCGGGACGGGTCCTGTGAGTACTAAGGCATTGCTCCCAGCTTTTTCCATCTCTCCGTACCATTTTCTTCCTTTCCAGTTTGCGCAACTTTAGTCTTGTCTATCTCATCTGTACTGATGTAGGTTCCCTGTCGCGGTGCAGCGCATGCTTCCGTCGTCCCGGGTCCTGTTCTTGATTTTTTCTTTGGTCCTCGTCTCTGGTGAGGCGAGTTCAAAGCCTCGGGCTATACCTGCAACTGCCACTACCTCTTCACCCGTCATTGTCATCGGTTTTGTAGGTGGCTACGTTCGCCACGATGATCGCGTGCACACCGAAGTTCAGCTGGTCGAGCGGCTACGCGAAGAATTTGCTTCGAGCGTTTTTGTCCAGACATTTGAGAATCACCGCGGTAAGGATGCCCATCAGGCGGTGCTTCGCCTCCTTGATGCCAACGGCGATGGAAAGCTTTCGCTTGAAGAAAAGCGGAACGCACGCATCATTATTTTTGGTCACAGCTGGGGCGCGTCAGAAACGGTCGAACTCGCCCGCCAGCTGGAAAAAGACGGCATCTCCGTGGTTCTCACTATCCAGGTCGATAGCGTCTCGAAGAGGGGCGAGAATGACGCCGTGATTCCCGCAAATGTCGGCCAGGCTGTCAATTTCTATCAGCTCGATGGCATGCTCCATGGCCAAGCTCAGATTCGCGCCGCCGATCCTGCTCGCACGCGCATCCTTGGGAATTTTCGTTCCGACTACAAAACAAAACCCCTCAGTTGTGGCCAATATCCCTGGTGGGACCGCGTTTTCATGAAGTCTCACATTCAAATCGAGTGCGATCCCGCAGTCTGGAATCAAGTCGAGTCGCTCATTCGCTCGAATCTCGCGCTGGAAGCGCGGCTGCCATCGCCTGGCGAAATCAAGTCCTCCGACTCGCCCCTTAACTAGAGGACGCGCCTTTTAAATTGCGTCGCACCAATTTTTGATAACCGCGGCCCACACACATCCGTCCATATTAGGTGTAACATCGCCGGAAGGACGTTTCTGAGGAGGCCCCTTGAAACGCCGCGAATTTCTCCTTCGCTCTGGATGTACTGCGGGAGCAGCTTGGCTCCATTCCTATCTATTCCCGCAGCGCACCAGCGCTTTAACCCTCAAGCCCCTCCCGCGCAAATTCAGCGCGTCTGACACCATCACTCTGGGCAAGACCGGCATCCAAACCAGTCGTCTCGCCATGGGCACCGGCACCGTCGGTTCCGGCCATCATTCTCATCAGACTGCGCTCGGCGTCCAGGGCCTCTCCGATCTTCTTTTGAATGGCTACCAGCACGGCCTCCGCTTCTTCGATTCCGCCGACAGCTACGGCAGCCATCCGCACGTTGCCGAAGCCCTCAAGCATGTTCCGCGCGACAAAGTCACCGTTCTCACAAAAACGTGGGCACGCGAGGCCGCATCCGCTCGTGCAGATCTCGATCGATTCCGCCGCGAACTCGGCACCGATCACCTCGACATCTGTCTCATGCACTGCCTCACCGAGCCCGACTGGACCGAGCGCTACAAAGGCGTCATGGACGTCCTCTCCGAGGCCAAGGAAAAGAGCATCATCCGCGCCCACGGGTGTTCGTGCCATTCCATCGAAGCTCTCCGCGCCGCGACCAATTCTCCTTGGGTCGAAGTTCATTTAGTGCGCATCAACCCCATCGGGGCGCTCATGGATTCCGATGCGGACACCGTCGTCAGCGTCATCAAGGAAATGCGCGCCAAGGGGAAGGGCATCATCGGCATGAAGATTCTGGGCCAGGGAGCTCTGCGCGACCGCCAGGATGAAGCGCTGAATTTCGCGCTGGGTCTGAATCTTCTAGACGCCTTCACCATCGGCGCCGAAAGCAAAACCGAACAGGAGGATCTAATCCGTCGCATCGCTGCCGCCTAGCAAGAGTTACTAACTACATCCCCAGTGAAGCGGTGCCATCCCGAGTTTTTGAGCTGTCATCCCGAGCGGAGCGAGAAATCTGCTTTTGGTTTTCCGCGCACACGTGAAGCGCTCCAGCGTCACTCTAAGTTTCTAGCCCAATCAACCTCATCAATTCCAGCGCGTTGCTCTTTTCCACCACTCCCTCGCGCAACTTGTAATCAAACCGCATCTTGCCGTCCACCACCTGATCTTCGAAATGCATATTCCGCAGAACATTCCCGACCGCCGAGGCAATCTCCGTCAAAGCCAAATCATGCGTTGTCACAATGCCAATCGCACGCCGCTTCAGCAGCTCCCGGATCAATCCCTCTGCTCCAATCCTGCGATCCTTTGAATTCGTACCTTCCAGCAATTCATCGAACAAAAAAACCATTGACACAGCTCGACTCGCTGCGTCAAACACTTTCCGTATATGCAAAATCTCCGTATAAAAACTCGACCGTCCCTCTTGCAGCGAATCCGTGCTGCGAATCCGTGTTCCAATCCGCAACGGCGTTAACCGCAGCCGCGCGCCACGAATCGGCGCCCCGGCCATTGCCAACACCGTGTTGATCCCTAGCACTCGCAAAAATGTGCTCTTCCCGGACATGTTCGACCCGCTCACCAGCACCACGCGCGTCTGCGCGTCCAGCAGCACGCTGTTTCGCACACACTTCTCGGCTGCGATCAGCGGATGCCCCAACTCCTGGCCGTCAAAAAATCCTAGCCCCGCTTTCGTGTCAATAAATTCAGGAAACGGATCAGCAGGATGTTCGTAGGAATACCCAGCGAGCGAAAGTAGCGCCTCCATTTCCCCCGTCAACTCCGCCCATCGCCGGATCTTCGCGCCCCAGCACCTCCGCCATGACTCCGCCGCCATCCCGACCTGCACGCTATAGAGAAACGGCAGCTCGGACATTTTCGCAATCGCGCTGTCGCTGGCGTCAATCCAATTAACAATGCGCGAAAAGTTTCGGATTGCTAGCGAAGCTGGCTCATTCCCCTGCTTCAGTTCCGCCGCAAACCCTTGCAGGCGCGGCGACACAAGGGGCTCTCGCTCCAGCCGTTCTAGAATCTCGGAAAAAAGAAGTAACCCTTCCGCGTTGCAATTCACTCCCTCAATCACTGCATGTGCTCTGCGCCGCAGCCACGCGAGGACCACAGCCTCCACGGCCATCACACTCAAAAGCGGCCAAAGCGTCCCAGTCTCAAACCAATAGATGACTCCCGCAGCCGCGCCCACCGCAAGCAAAGCCGTTACCACGCGCCAGGCTCCGCGAGGCAGAATCGATGTGCCTTCCGCCCACTCCATGAGCGATTCCGGATTCAACCGCGCCCTTAAATCCTCCCCGGTCACCGCCAAGTCCTCGCGCAAATCCAGCTTCTCGCGCAGTTCCTCAATCAATTTCTGCCTCTCCAGAATCGCTCCCCTCTCCGAGCCCTCGCATAGCCAACTCGCCAGCCGGCTTTCCCCCATAGGCAATCGCGCCGTCGAAAGCAATTCGAAGAGGCACCCGCGCCCAAAAAGATCCAAGTCTTCAGCGTACACATGATTCGCATCGCGAAAGCGTTCTCCCGTTTGACCGCTTCCGGCCCAACGGTCCTCGATTCGCGCAATCCCCTTGCGATAAAACTCTGCTGCCGTGTTAGCCCTGTTCTTCGCGCGCAGCACGCGCCCATGCAAAATCGTCGACAGCCCATAAGCGACGATCGGTGCGACCAGCCAATAGAGAGTCAGCAAATGCTTTTCAAGAACACTCCAAAGCAAGAGCAATCCCGCCGCGATCACCGCCAACTTCGCGTAACCCACCAGCAAGTGGATACGATCCTTCTCAGCGATAACCTTCAGGTATTTTTCCAACCGCTTCTCGTACTCTGCCTTTGGCTCAACCACATTCCCTCGCAACACATCCCACCCGCAACCCACCGAGTCTATCTCTTATCGCGCGCGCCAGCATCGTCCACTGCGAATACGCAGCAGCGTGAGATTGCCGACTTCGATTTTATAGATTGATGCCAGGGATGGCCGACCGTGATGGAGCCCAAGCAGAATTACCACGTCAACGCCGGAAAATATTTCGCCGATGCCCGCAAGCAAAAACTACGCCCCGAACCAACTCTCTCTGTCCTCTCGTAACTTCTTTGCCTAGCTGCCTTCCATCTGATTACTTCAAATTTTCACCCAGCTCCACTCCTTCGAGTACGGCACGCGGCTCATTCGGTAGCCAGACTTTACGCCAGTGACAACATGATCGCTCCAGTTGAATCCGACTCCTGCTTTTGGATCGTAGAGTCCCGGCTCTTCGGAAAAACACATGTTCTTCTTCAGAACTGTGTAGTCGCCGAGCGAAAGATACGGCGGCTGGTGTCCCTCCGAGCCTTCGCCGTGGGCGGGCCGGTGGTAAATATAGTCCTGCATCCCCTGCGCCACCTGATATTTGTGAATCTCGAACGCGATGCTCGAGCACGTCGCGCCTTCTTTCTGCAGTTCCACCTGCATGTCGCATGTGTGCTGGCTGACCTCCCAGAGCTTTCGCATGTGCGCATCGAATTGGCCCGCGTTGTCAGCGAGAATGTACATGCGGTAGTTTTCTCCGCCGTGCCCTCCGATGTACGCATCGCCATCGACTTGCAGCGGCATGTTCCGCTGAATGCGGTTGAAACGCGGCTGGTTTGGGTGCGGGTAGGCGCAGAGACGGCCCACGCGGCAGTCGATCTCGACCGTCGCCGACACGCCGTGATGCGGCAAGCCACCTGCGAGATCCAAATGCGAGAACAGCAAATTGTTAATCCAGAATGTGCTCGCTATGCCCACTTCGTAATCGGTCACGTCCGTTCCGTATGTCAAAATGTAGTCCCGCGCATAAGCGTGTGCGCGGTCAAAATAGGTATACGCTCGCCGCGTCAGCGCGAGCTCCTCCGGGGTTTTTACTTCGCGCATAGTCAGGAGCGTGTCGCTGACGTCAACCCATTTCACCTTAGGCAGAACTTTCTTGGCGGTCGCCAACTCGTCCGCGTAGAGCTTCCCGTCAATGCCAATTTTATTCCCCTGAATGCCTTTGGCCTTCATTCCTTCGAGAAGCATCTGGAACAAATCGACGGTCTTTCCCTGGACGACTTTACCTTGCTCCGGAAATCCTCCTTGGGCATGCTTCGTGTCGAAATATTCCCAGCCGCCGCCAAACCACCAGCCCTTCACCAAGTCGCGGTCCAACGCGGGGTACAAATACCAGGGGTCGCCATCGTCTTTATTCATGAAGACACACTGCGGCCGCTCCGTGTGCGTATGCCAGTAGCCCGTCAGATAAATAATGTTGAGCTGGTCGCGCGCCACAAATGCGTGAATGTCTTTTTGCGCCAGTTGCTCCTTGAATCGCGCAACGGCTTGCTTATTCCAGTCCAGCGGCAGCCGGTCAACATTCGCCGGCTCGGGCGGCGCTTCTTCGCCGGGGGTTGGGCCAAGCAGCAACTTCTCGCTGGTTCCAGAGCTGCGGCTCTTCACAATTTCCGCAAGCGAACCGCCTGCTCCTTGCGTTTGCATTCCATCAATCTTGTCCATACGGCGAAACAAACCGCCGCCCAGCAACGCAAAACTTCCGCTCTTCAAAATATCCCGGCGATTCCGATTCATCTTTCCTCCATTTTGTTTTCCAGCCGGCCTGATCAGCTATCCGGCTCATTTCTGGCCTGCGACTTCGTCCCACTCGCGCTCGCCGCGTTCGAGCATTGCGGGCAAATCTTCACGCAACAAAAACCGTTCGTGAATCAGCTTTATGGCGGCATTCGCGAATTTGCCTAGGTATTGCTCGCGCGAAGCATATCGCTCGGCAATCGAGAGCCGCGGATCGCCGGATTTCTCGCGTTCCGCGGCGGTTCTTGCGAAGGGAATGAAGGAGCCATAGAAGCTCAACCGCAGGTCGCCGGCGCCGATATTCGGATCGCGCAGATTCCAGCCCGTGTACGTCGCCAACGGAACTTGCAATTCCGGCAAGCTCACGCCGCCCCGATCGTTGCCATCGGCGTCCGATTGCGGAACCAAGCCCGGGAATGGCTTGCCAACTTTGGGAGGCTCCAGACTTACGATGCCGTCTTTCCATTGCGGCCCAAAGTCCAGACGGTATGCCAAGTTCAGTTCATGCGGCTTGTGGACACCCGGGATGTTTGGGAACGCCCATTTGCTGAGCGGCACCAGCGTGGCATCGGCGATTTTTGGATACGCATTCGTCGGAGGCGGCGTGCCGTCTTTCACCCACTGGTCCATGTCCGTAATCAGCGCGCGCCAGTACCACTGAATGGGATTGGGATTGTAGCGTTGCTGCGCATTGGAATCCGGCGAGCCGGGCATGGATTTCTGCGGAGGGAATGGTGCAGAAAAATGTTGCAACCCAGCGAGCAAGTAGACGCGGACATTGTCGCCGATCTTCGCGTCACGCAAACCGTCCGGCGAAATGTGAATCAGAGACGCAGCGCGGCCCCAATATTCGTAAGAAGTATTGGTGAGAAATATTTTTGGGGCGGTTTTAGATTTGATGGAAGCGTCGAGGAAGCCAGAGGTTACGCCGCTTTCAGGATCGGTTTCCGGGAGATCCGTAAAGGGGAAAAGGTCCGTGGGAAAAAAGATGCTAGAGAGCGGCTGAGCGTCGCGCGAAGGCTGCGCAAAACGATGATTGAAGCTGCCTCTGCCGGCGCCGGCGACATGAGCGATGACCCCGTCCATCACCTGGCGACCCTGCTCGTCGGCGTTGAAGTCTTGGTAAAGAAAATGACGGAGAAAGCGCCCGCTCTGCGAAATCCCGACGGCGTAGACGCGCTTTACGGGTGCGGTGGATTGTGGATCGTATTTCAGATACGAGAGGAAATCGCGTACGGCCGCTAGGCCGAGGCCAGCGACGACGGGGTCTTTTGCTTCGTAAACAACTTCATAAATTTTCCCGGCCTGGAATCCTCCATCCAGGTGAATGAAGTGAGGATCGGCAGCAAGTTGGCCATCGGTGGCGTGGGCAAAACTCCACTGGCTGCGAGGAATCGTTTGCCGCGGGCCATCGGGCGTGTCACGTGCGGTCAAAACATTTGTGGCGATAGCCGGATCATCGACCGGGTAGCTTTTTCCGCCAGTTGGTCCGAGGAGCAAATGGCCGAGCGGCATATCTTCCACTTTTTGAGCGGGCGTAAAATCCGAACGCACCCGGCCGCGAATTTCCTTTCCGCCCGCATCGTGAGCGACAGGAGCGTAGAGCTTGAGATTCTCGCCGTGATCGGCGACATCAAATTCCCACCCGACCCAAGCAACGGTGTAGCCTTCGCGCATCAGAAATCCGTCGCCGAATTCCGCGCTTGGATCAGAGGAAGTTACGCCATTGACAAGGCGCAGAATTCCTTTTCCTCCGCGGTTCGATACCTCGAACAGGACAGAGTTGTTCCCTTTGTTCATGTCCTTTGGTTTCAGGAGATAGAGGTCAGCCGAGAACTCGACTTCGCCTTGTGCGTTCCGAGGCGCTTTGTCGAGATCGACGATGAGCCGGTTGTAAAGGTTATCCGGATTCACCGCGAAATAGACCCTGCCGACGATTTTCTCGTAGGCTCCGGCCAATCCGAAGGCGCGTCCATCCCGAATGTCGGTGCGAGAAATAATCTCGACGCGCGTGACATGCGCGTCAGCGGCTGCCGCGAAGAACACGAAAATGACGAAGGACAAAATCCAAAGAACACGTGCGCGCAAAAGATGCATAAGCAGCCTCCAGAGAGGCCACAGCTTACATCATTGCTTGCCGAAACCAATTGCACTGATGCAGATTTTATACATCGGGGTGCGATCGAACTTCAGCCGCACGACGCTGAGCTTGGCAGGATCGAATCGTTTGGAACTGTCCGTAGATTGAAAATCGGAAAGCGGAACCCGCACCGACTGGAAAACCGCTTCCCAATCTTGGTTGTATTCGGCGTCGTCAAGCACGGTGAGTTTTGTAAATTTCTCTTTGAAAGGAGGAGGAATGGAGATGAAGCGGCTGACCGGCGCGCTGGCGGTCACGCCTTCGGAAGTCACAAGTTCGATCGTGAAGTCGGGTGATTCTCGTTCTTTCTTTTTCGATTTGTCTTCGACTTTTTTCTTTTCCTCGGCTTTTTTCTTGTCTTTATCGTCGTCCTTTTTCTTTCCTGGCAGCGATACGTCTTCGTCCAAGGGAGCTACAGAAAGTTCGAGCGTCGATTCTGGACCGAGATGCCAATTCGCGGCGGCGCCTGCGGGCAATGTGACTGTATAGGTCGCGGCAGGAGCGTCTTTGGCGCGGTTCCAGCCGAGAAAGACGCCGTTGTAGCCTCGATCGCCATCGCGAAACGGAATTTTGCCCTCGTTCCAGACGGACAGGTTTTCGCATTCGATGTGGCCACCAGGAGCCGTGGTCGTGGTGAGATCGGCGTCCTCGTCGAAGGCTGCGAGGGGAACGTAGGAGGCGTCTTGATACCGGTTAAAGTACAACGTGTCTGGCAGCCAGGCGCGAGCGACGCGCCAGTCTTCAAACAGCGGAACATATTCACGATGATCTTTCAGAGTGGCCTCGAGAAACGCGGAGATATAGGTTTTCGAGATGCGGCGCTGTTCCTCGCCGGGCATCAGCGGCTTGAGATTGAGCAGCCAGCCGAGCGGCTTGCCGGCATCGTCGTTGCCCCAGACGGTGTTGAACTGGCCGTGATTCGCGCGGTAAGCGTAAATCTCAGCCTTGAACCAGGGGCCGGGCTGCGTGTAGCGGACGTGATCCCACTGTCGACTGCCGTCGAACGAGGCAACGTCCATGTCGTGCGCGCCTTGCAGAGTTAAATAACTAACGTCCTCGATCCAGCGAGGCTGGCCAGCGGGTTTGTATTGGCCGTCCGCAGGCGCGATTGCGACGACAGCTTTGATCGCAAAGCCGTAATCGAATTTAATGTTGGCGTCTTCGGGTGCATACTTCATGCGATTGAAGGCTGCGGCAGTGGCCGCAGCTTCCCCGCCGCGCGAATGGCCCATCAACGCGATGCGCGAAATATCTACTTTGCCGTGGAATGGATTGCCATCCGTCTGGTTCCACTCGCGCCACAGCTTGAGGTGTTCGAGGAGCATCCAGCCGCGAACGGCTTGTTGCTTATCCGGGTCATGAAACAAGCCGCTATTCAGGAAATTCTCGTCGATCGAAGCCAGGATAATACCGCGGCTGGCTAGCAATTCGCCGAGATAGGCGTAACCCGGATCGGAAAAATTCGCCATGTTGTGATTTCCATGGACGATGAGAGCGAGCGGAAAAGGGCCGGGCCCTTCCGGGTACCAGACGCGCGCGTTTAGCGGGAGTTTGTCGACATCGAAACCCCAATATTTTTTGCGCGACCAACGCTTCCATCCATCGAAATCCTTAAAGAAGTCGGAAGAGTCCACTGTGCGCGTTTTGATGGCTACGCTCGAGCCGTATTCGGGACGACGAATGTCATTGCCCACGCCGTAGAAAAGTTGCAAGACGCGGAACGGCCCCGTCGACGAAGGATCCGGCGCCGTCAGTTTCGCGGGCATGGAATCGGCCGGAGGCTTCCAGGAGATGAGCTTTTCCATTGAGCCCGCGTGAGCGAAGAGCCAGACGAAATAGATGTTGCCGGCAAGAGCGAGCACGAAGAGCGATGCGACGACAATTTTCTTGCTCAGCGCAACCTGGCCGAAATTGCCCCAGAAAAAGGTGGCAATTGTGGCGCCGAGAACTCCGGCAGCGAGGCCCATCAGAATCGCCATGAAAATGCCCAATTGCGGTGGACCCCATAACATCATGACGACCGTACACGAGCCGACGATGACTCCTGTGGCATAGCGGGGCAGTTCTCGGAAAATGCTGAGGAGCAGCATGACGAGGAGAGCAACCAGCGGAATTAAGATAGCGGCGAAGAGGATGCAAAACGCAAAATCGAAAACGTAGCCAAAGCCCGTCTGAACGTAGAGGCCGCCAATGATTACGCAAATAGCGGCTGCAACCAGCGTTCCCCAGACTGCCCCGCGGCGCGCTTCGCGGCCGGGACGGATCGCTGCCCATTGCCGGGCGCCCCAATCGCGCAGCCTTCGCCGGCGAGATTTGCTGCCGGGCTGCGTTTGTGTGTCGGTTGACTCCGATCCTGGAATCGGAGCGGCTAGTTCGTCAGTTTCCATCGATTGCTCCCGGAGTACTGTGTTAGGAGTTGCGAGCCGACGGCATTGTACATGGAGTTGAGTGTCATGAGGCCGTTGTGGCGCAGCTCCCACGGTTAGACTGCGCTTCGAGGAGGACGTCTTAGGCGCGGTTCGAAGAAAGTTCGCCTCCGCTGGCGACGGATAAGGGCGAGCTCGCGCATAAGCGAACGAGCTTTATTGAACCCGTTTACTGATCGTGAGAGCTACCTGCCAGGTGATGGGCGGCGGTTGGCTTTCGGCGCAGAGCGGCCATAGCGGAGTCGTTGGCAGGGACGAAATAGCCGACGACGATGCCCATGGCGCCGTCACGCAGGAGTTTTCCGGTCGGATTGTCGTAGGTGGCGGAGATTTTCAAAAGATCACCTGCGTCGAATTTGTAGCCGCCACGATCGAGGAACAGGACGGTGGGCATACTAAGAAGTTCGCCGTGGTCGTCGACTTTGGCGTCGAGTGTCGCGACGGTTTCTTTGCGCGTGACGTCTTCGAGCGTGAGCTGCTTCGCGTAGTCGTGCATGTGGCCGCCAACCCCAAGCAGAAAACCGGTGTATTTCACGGAGACAGTGCCTGTTTGCTCGCTTTTGCCCGCGGGCAAATCGTAGCCGGAGTTTCCGCAGGATTTCACGTCCATCCAGGTTGGATATACGCTTTTTAGTTTTGCGCCGTCAGCGACTTGTTGATAGGGGATTGTAACTTCGAGATAGACGTTTTCGTATGAGTTGTTAGTGGGATTGTGGACCATGGTCTCGATACGAATTTTGTCGCCCATTTGCACGCGATAGCCGTAGCCGGGGACTTCGGCCCAATGGGTGAGTTCGCCGCCGGCGCCGAAAATGTGCTCCTCTTTGTTGGGACAGAGAAAATCGGCGCGGTTTTCGTTCCAGAAAGCGGTGTGATGAAGAACGCGGCCAGGCACGACGTTGCCGTTGGCGTCGACGAGCTTTGGAGAGTAGGCAAGAAGCCAGCCGTCAATGGGAATTTGCCATTCGAGGTCGGGAGGCTGCGGCATTTTCATGTGACTTGTGTTTGCGGGCAGGTTCATCGGGCCGATACGCACGACGATGGTGTGGCCGTCGATTTTCTGCTCGAGCTTCACGCCCTTGGCCATTGCGTGGTGCATGCCACCTTGCATGAAGCCGCCGTGCTGCATGTGCTCCATGTCGTGGGAAGCATCGGCGGGCTTGTCTTGCGCGAGGATGGAGCTGATGAGGAGCAAGCTTGTGAAGAAGAGCTTTATTGCTCGCATGTGTGTACCCTCGTGCGGTTCTTAAGAACCGCACACCTTCATCATAGTCCTATCTGTGTTAGGGTCCGATGGAACGCATGGAATTTCCGGCGAGAAGCGATAGAATGCGGAGCCACGACAGGGTCATACTTGCAACGATTGCGACCAGCTGTGAAACGAGACGTCGCCGGCGCGGGTGAAGGATTTGATGATTCGAAGAACACCTAGGTGCGCGATGTGGTGGGCGGTGATTGTCGCGGCAGTTGTCATGTGTTCGTTGGTGGCGTCCTCTGAAGGGCAGAAGGGGTCAGACAAGAACCCGCGGGTTGTGCAGCAGGACGAATTTACTGTGGTTGGCATCTCCGTGCGGACGAGCAATGCGGAGCAAATGACGCCGGAGCGCCCCATCGGCAAGCAGTGGGAACGGTTATTCAAAGAAGGAGTACTGGCGCCCATTCCGAATAAAGCGGACGGAAATATTGTGGCGTTGTACACGGAATATGCAAGCGACAAGGATGGGGAGTACACCTACGTGTTGGGAGCGCGCGTGACGAAAGTGGAGAGCGTGCCAGCGGGAATGGTCGCGAAGAATGTGCCTGCGGGACGATATGCCGTGTTCACTTCGGAGAAAGGCCCTGTGCAAAAAGTCATCGTCGAAATATGGCAAAAAGTTTGGGCCACGCCGAAAGGCGCGCCGGGTGGGGACCGAACCTACAAGGCGGACTTCGAGGTTTACGATCAGCGGGCGCAGAATCCGGCGGATTCCGTAGTGGATTTGTATGTGTCGGTGCGGTAGGGCATCGCGTTTCGTTAGCTGTGCGATTGTGCGCGAGCCTGTTGAGCGGCTAGAAATTCCAAGATTGCGTGATGCGCCACAGCGGACTGGTCGGTCCCGAAAATGTGGCTGGCATTAGGGATTAGCACGAGATTCGCGCCTGGAATTCTCTCAGCGATCACATAAATGAAAGGGACAATAGCTTCCTGGGATTCTTCGGGCGCGACGTCGCGGCGCAGAGGAGCTTGCAGCGCTTCCGGTTCGGCCGGTACGGCACGGGGACACCGCCGGCAGTGCAACCCAGAATCAGCGAGCGCACGAGATTCGAATATTGCAGCGCAAATTCCTGGGCAATCATACCTCCCATGGAGACGCCGAACACGTGCGCGCTCTCGGTGCTAGCGGCATCCAGCACGGTCGCCACGCCGCCCGCCACATCAGCGCCATGGAATAGACACCTGGAGGCGCGTCGCTTTGGCCCACGCCGCGATTATCGAGAGCAATGGTACGGAATCGTTTTGCGAATCGGGCCACATGTACGAGGCATAGCTGAGGCCCATGATGAGCAAGAGAGGTTCGCCGCAGCCCTGTTCATCCCAATATATTCTGGCCCCTTTATTTTCAACGAAGGGCATTAAGCCTCCTGTTGCGACAGGCACTAGTGGTCAAGGGTGTTCTCGTTTTGTGAAGGCCATTTCACGCGCTGTTCGCTGAGGTGCTGGCGGAATCGATCACCAGAGAAGCGATGCGCTCGCGATGAAATGTGGCATCACCAAACGCGGTTTCTGAGGCCTTCGCCCGACGGTAGTAAAGGTGAAGATCGTTTTCCCAGGTGAAGCCCATGCCGCCATGAATCTGGATGCCGCGGTTGCCAACGGCGCGCGCGGCATCGCTGGCATACATTTTAGCGATGGAAACGGCGGTCGTTGCGTCGGGCGAATTTTCTTCCAGCGCCCAGCCGGCGTAGTACACGGCGGAGCGGGAGCTCTCGGTTTCGAGATACATGTCCGCGCACTGGTGCTGCACTGCCTGGAACATGCCGATGGGCTTGCCGAACTGTTTTCGAGTCTTGGCGTATTCGACGGTGATATCGAGTGTGCGTTGCATGCCGCCAACGAGTTCCGCAGAGAGCGCCGCGGTCGCGACGTCGAAGGCCCGCGCGAGATTCGAGTTAGAGCCGATTTTTTCCGCCGGAGTGTCGCTGAATTCAACGACGTAGAGTCTTCGCGTGAGATCCATTCCCACCATGGAAGATATTTTCAGGCCGCGAGCTTTTGAGTGGACAACGAAAACTCCGTCGCGTGCCGCGACGATAAGGAAATCGGCAATGCCAGCATCCGAAACGAACAATTTTTCGCCGGTCAGTTTTCCATTGGTCGCAGTTAGTTGGACGTCCCGGGTGTTCCAGCTTGCACTTTCTTCGAGAATGGCGACGGTGGCGCGAACTTCGCCGTGGCATATCGGCGCAAGATACTGTTTTTTCTGTGCAGGCGTAGCAACAGCGTCCAAAACGGATCCTGCAAGGACGACGGTCGAGAAATACGGGCCAGGCAAAAGCGCGTGGCCCGCTTCTTCCAGCAGCAGCATGAGCTCGACTTTGCCGAGGCCGACTCCGCCATACTCTTCCGGAAAAATGATGCCGGTGTAGCCCTGTTCGGTGAGCTTCGACCAGAGCGTGGCATCGTAGGCGGTATCCGTCTCCATCAAGCGCCGCATTTCCGCGCTGGGACACTCACCGGCGAAGAATTTACGGGCGCTGTCTTTCAGAAATTCCTGGCTCTCACTCAAACCGAATTGCATCGCGCATCCCCCTCCCGTTTTCTGGCTTCGCGGATTCTGGTTTAGTAGCTTCTGGGCAGACCAAGTACGAAATGCCCAATGATGTTGCGTTGCACCTCGGAGGTGCCTGCTTCGATGGTGTTCCCGCGGGTGCGCAGGTAGGCGTAGGACCACTGCCCTTTGTCAATGGCGTGCGAATCACCTGCCGTGAGCTGACCGTAGGAACCGAGGACTTCCTGAGCGATTTGCTGGAGGCGCTGGTTAAGCTCGCTCCAAAAAATTTTCTGGATCGAGCCTTCGGGGCCCGGGACGCCAGTGGCTGTAATGCGGCTGAAGGCGCGCATCTGGTTGAAGCGCATAATCTCGATTTCCGCGCTACATTGCGCGAGCTTCTGGCGAATGACGGGATCTTCGGAGGCGGGGCGGCCGTTTCGCTGGATGGTGCGTGCGAGCTCGATGAGGCGCGTGAAATAACGCTTGAAGATGAGATGCAGGCGCGCGCCGTAAGAACCGCGCTCGTACATCAGCGTGCTCACCGCCACATTCCAGCCGTCGTTTACTTTTCCAAGGATATTTTCAACGGGCACGCGAACATCTCGAAAGAACAGCTCGTTGAATTCGGATTCGCCAGTCATTTGACGGAGAGGACGAACTTCGACGCCCGGAGATTTCATGTCCACGAGAAGAACTGTAAGTCCTTTGTGTTTCGCGGCGCTGGCGTCGGTTCGAACGACGAGTTCGCACCAGTCGCCCACCCAGCCGTAGCTAGTCCAGACTTTTTGGCCATTCACAATGTACTGATCGCCATCAAGACGCGCCTCGGTTTGCAGACCAGCAAGATCGGAACCGGCGTTAGGCTCGGAGAAACCCTGGCACCAGATTTCTTCCGCGCTCAGAATTTTTGGGATATAGCGCTTTTTCTGAACTTCGGTACCGTAAGCAATGATGGTGGGGCCGATGAGGCCCAAACCAAGCGAATTGGCCATGGGCGGCGCTTCGACGCGTGCCATCTCTTCCCAAAAAAGGGCCTGCTGCATCAGTGTGGCGCTGCGGCCTCCGTATTCCTTGGGCCAGGAAACTGCGGCCCAGCACCCTTCCTGAAGCCTTTTTTGCCAGGCGCGCAGGTAAGGGAAGGACTCTTCCATGGGCTTTTCGCGCCACTCGTCCCAGTCCTTCGGAACGTTGGAAGCAAGCCACGCGCGGAGTTCGTCGCGAAACGCCGACTCCTCGGCTGTTAAGTTTAGATCCATGAATCCGGCTCCTTCGTTTTTTGGGGAGTGAGCTGCATCCTGTGCCTCTTGCTCGATTATCAATTGGCCCGCGGCAGGTGACGCGGAGCGAATGTTTATATCATATGTTAGAAACTAACGCTATTGTACGAGAGCGCCCCATTCTTCCCGAAGCGCGCGAGGATACGCCAAAAGCGTCGGTCGTCTAGTGTTGGTCAAACTGCAAAAATGGATTGCCGCACGGGAATCCGCGATCGCAATCTTCCGTGAAAGCGTCGAACGGGCGAAGATACGGGCTTGGCTCAAACTCAATGTAGGCCGGCGGCGTGGGAACGAGTACGTTAGGCGCTGGGCTGAAAACGTTGAAAAAAGGTCCCAGCGCCGTTGCACCTTTGTTCAAGTCGCCGGCATCTACGTCGTGCCATCTCCCCGTATCCAGGCGTTCGATAAGCGTCTGGACCGCGGCAATGGTTTCCGCCGGAGTGAAAGCACAGTGACCCGCGCGAGAGACAAAGGTGCGGCGCAGGAATTCTCCATTGCCTGCTATATCGACAATTTGTTTGTAGGCGCTTTCGTTCTGAACCACCACTAATCCGTCGCCCTTGGTGTGCAGCGTCAGGACCGGAATGTGGATTTTGCCATCAAAGATAATATTT
>DATDHE010000134.1:0-24028 GCA_036521695.1 Candidatus Acidiferrum sp.
TATGCGCTCGAGTTTCCCGGCCTGATGCTGTTCGCCTGCCTGCAGGCCCCCGGCAGCGGCGGAGCGACCGCGGTGGCCGACTCAACCGCGGTGCTCGGCGGCCTTTGGGCGCAAAAGACGGCTACATCCTTTCCTTCGAGACCATTTACGAGAAAATCGAGGAGATGCTTGAGCTGGGCGGAACGGGCATTCTGCTGCAAGGCGGTCTGCATCCTGACCTGCAAATCGGTTACTACGAAAACTTGCTTCGATCGCTCAAGGCGCGTTTTCCTCAAGTGCATTTGCACTGTTTTTCCGCGCCAGAGATTTTGTGCATCGCGGAAGTCAGCGAGCTGAGCGTCCGTGAAACGATCCAGCGCCTGATGGACGCCGGGCTGCAATCCATTCCGGGCGGCGGCGCGGAAATTCTAGACGACGAAATTCGTGGCAAAATTGCTCGCCTGAAGTGCACTAGCGACGATTGGGAAGAAGTCCACCGCATCGCTCACTCCCTCGGCCTGCGCACGACCGCGACGATGATGTTTGGCTGCGGCGAGGAGTTGCGCCATCGTGTAAATCATCTCGAACGCCTGCGTCGCATTCAGGAAGATACCGGCGGGTTCACGGCGTTCATTCCCTGGATGTTCGCAGCGGAAAACACAGCTCTCGGGAAAAAAGTGCAGGAAGCGACTGCTGTCGATTATCTAAAGACGCTGGCCGTTAGCCGCCTGTATCTCGACAACATCGACCACATCCAATCCAGCTGGCTGACGCCGGGTATCAAAGTCTGCCAGGTCGGCTTGCAATTCGGCGCGGACGACGTCGGCAGCATCCTCATTGAGGAAAACGTCGTGTTTGCCGCCGGCGTAAAGAACCGCACCAACGAAAACGAGCTCCGCCGCATCATCTCCGATGCGGGATTCGTCCCCGCGCAGCGCGATACTCTTTACCGCTCTTACGTGCTGAAATAACTCCAAAAAATTCAAACGCTATTTTTGTGGGGCCGAGCGCTTCAGGGGACGGAGTACAAGCTGTACCTCGGTCCCGTCGGGAAGATCGATATCTTCGAGCGGATAGAGAATCCCGCTGCGGAAGCGCGCCTGAATCCAGCGCGGACCGGGTTTGGCATCGGCCACCGCAGCTTTCGCAGGCGCTCCGGGGGCACTGGGCGCGCCCGCGGTTTCATCAATTGCTTCATTGGCAAGCGCGTCTGCCTCGCGGTTTTGCTCGCGGTAGACGTGATCGATCCGAAACGATTGGAAGCCCATCGACATTTTCTTCGCGCGCTCGAAAAGCGGCTTCAAATCCTCGCTCTTCACTTTGTACTGCCCTTGCATCTGCTTGACCATCAGCTCCGAATCGCTTTCGACGCGCAATGCGCGTATTCCATGCGACTCCGCGTAGTCCAGCGCCGCAATCAATCCGTAGTATTCGGCGACATTGTTTGTCATCCGGCCAATGTATTTTTTCAGCTTGGCGACAAGTTCGCCCTGCCCATCGCGGATAATGACACCATATGAAGCAGGGCCGGGATTTCCACGCGCCGCGCCATCAATATTGGCTTGATGAGCCGGCGTCGCGTTCTTCTGCTCCGCGGGCGAGTCCCCGAAGAGACCGTCACCGGCAGCGCGAGTTGATTTTGGAAGGCGTGGCATCAGGAATGGTTAGAAGCCGAAGAGGCGGCGTGTCCCGAGCCGGAAGCAGGTGCTGGCAGCGGAATCGGCTCCAAAGTGTACAAAATCAGGCCGCAGGATTCGCAGCGGTAAATCTCTTCGTTGGGATCGCGGCGCAGCTCCTGCAAAGTGTGCGGCAGCACGCGCATGCCGCAGCCCCGGCATTGTCCATCGCGGGCTTCGGCAAGGCCGGCGCCGTGATGGCGTTTGGCGATGCGCGCGTAGAGTTCGCGCAAATCCTCGGGAATCGGAGCCAAGGCGCGCTCTCGCTCGGCAAGTAACGATTCGAGCTGTTTCTTTTTCTCGCCCTGCTGAGCTTCGATCTCTTTTCTCTCTTTGGTAACCGCCGCTTCGTCTTCCTTGAGATTCGCTTCCGCGTGCTTCGCGCGGCGTTCGGCCTCTTCGCCTTTCATCATCACTTCGAGTTGCGCGTCTTCAGCTTTGGCGACTTCCGCTTCGGCGTTGGCAATTTCGTGCTGCAGGGCTTTGTAGGCTTCGTTGGTTTTAACCGCCCCGCTCTGGTCGCGGTATTTCTTCCCGCGGTCTTTCCACTGCTGCACGTCCAGCTCGAATTTCTTGCGCTCTTTCTGGCTGTTGACGAGGCCCTCTTTAGCAACGGCCACGGCTGCGCGAGCGCCACTCAGTTTGGCGTCAGCATCGCGGACCCGCTTCGGAAGCGTGTCCATCTCGGCGCGTACCGAGGCAATCAGGTGGTCGACACGCTGTAGCTCGATCAGGTGAGGAATGGCGGAATGCATTGACCTGTAATACTAACACAGGGGGCGCTATGCTTTGCTCCCGCGACTGGGCGTTCCAGAGCCCCTTTGGAATATACGGTTTAGTAGAATGACCCGGTTTTGCGCGAGGAATTGGGGATAGGCCGTTCTGAGGAGGAAGCGAAATGCCGCATGTGCACATTACCTGGGTCGAGGGACGCACGCCGGAGATGAAACGCAAGATCGCGGAGCGCATTACCGATGTGCTGATCGAGGACGGACGGGCGAAACGCGAAAACATTCACGTGTCGTTTCACGACGTACCGGCAACGAACTACGCCGAAGCGGGCGTCCTGGTGGCGGATCAAAAGCGTACGCCATGACGAGAGGGCAGGACCCATCCTTGCCCGCTAGACATCAGGTGATAAGCCGGACGGCATCATCCCATTGGGCAAACTAACACCGTCCGCATTCCTATAGTTTAAATGGACCACAACCGTCTAGCGGCTAGCTCGAAGCACGAAGGTCGCGGCGCATCAGCCTGAAATCAAGGTAGTAGCCGACGCCAACGGCAAGCGGAATGATGCCGAACGATGCAGCCGACCAGAAATCGCGATCCGCCTGGATCCAAGCCAGCAATCCGAAGGTAACCATGTAGCCGAGGGCGCCCGCGATCAGCAGCAGCGCCGAACGGCGAGAGTGTGCCGCTTGCGAAAGTTCTGGCTCGAGAGGAATGCTAACGCCGCGTGCGATGGCGGCAAGCCGCTCTTCGCTGCGCAATTTGCGCACCCGGTAATACGTATATAACGTGCCGAGGGGGACACCCATCCCCAGTGTGACTGCCACCAAACCGATCAAATCTCCGCCCATAACTTGCTCCTTCTTGAATGCGCCGGAAGCGCGATTTATATCGAGGGAACCCTTGTCGCTAGAAGGTACGAAGCACTTATAGGAAAAGTTCCCGGGAAGGATGCAACAAGCCGCGGCTTAAGGCCCAGGCATGAGATAAGAATTCTTGCCGGAGGATCAGTTCACTTCGCGGGTTTCCATGCTCTGATCAGTCGCGAAGTTGGGGTACCGAATCGGCGAACCCGCTGCGGCTGGAGCGTGCCGCCCCGTAACAGTGAACTCGCTCCCCGAGCACTGGATGGAATACGTGTACCCATCCCGGTCGGGATGTGACATTGCCAGCGCACCGGAAGAGATAAGTTCGTCCATTGAAACGCAATGCCCGTTCTGTGCAACGTAGGTGTTTTCCGCATGGGCAATCAGCAAAAGGTCTTCGCGGACGCCAATGAGGCTGATCGCTTGTGTGGGCGCGGTGCCTTCGTCCGTGGTGGGCATTTTCTTGAAATAGAAGTGATAGATGCCAAACACAAGCGCAGCACCGAGAAGAATGGTGACGAGACCTCGCATAAAGGGATTTTGGCGCTGCGTCGTGTCGGTTGCAAGACTTGAGGTGGGAGCGCGTGCGCGAGGAAACAACAGAACTCATCTTGCTGATTCACCTACGCATCTTCTTCAAGCTATCTTTTTGGCGGTCGAGAGCTTCAGCCGGGGACATGGCCCGCACGACGACATGGCCGCAGCCCTGTTCTACTTCTCGGAGTGACGTCTCGCTGAAGAGTCGGGGAACAAGAGCATACGAAAGGCTCGCCGGCATGGTATCGGCGAGCGGGTGCCCAAACAGCAATGTAGTGTCTGCGCAATCCTTTTCGGGTTTCCAATTGACAGTCTGAACGGCCTCCAGTAACAACAATAGATAACACGGATAACGCCGTGCTTTTAGGAGAGTTCCCCATGAAGACAAAGTCCCCCTTTGCGTTTGGCCCGGCTTTTTTGCTTTCGCTGATCATCACCTTTCCGGCAGACATTTCTGCTGAGCCTCAGGCGGGCGGACAGAAGGCCGGCGAAGTTGCGCGCATGATTCCGGCGGTGAGCATTGCCCGCGGCTCCAAGACTCTGAACGCTTCCGTGAAGTCGGTGGTCGAGTGGCAGGACCTGGTGAACACCAAGGCCGACGGGCGCGCACGCATCGCCTTGGATGATGGATCGGTTCTGAACGTCGGATCAGATTCCTCAATTAAGATTGTGAAACACGACGCGGGAGCGCAGCAAACGGATCTTGAGCTGGCCTACGGCAAGCTCCGCACGCAAGCGCAAAAAATTGCGAAGCCGGACGGCAAGTTTGAAGTACATACCGCGGCAGGTGTCGCGGGCGTTGTAGGAACTGATTTTTACGTGGCTTATGAAAACAACGTGATGAATGTGGTCGCCTACGAGGGTTTTGTACGCGTCTGCAACCTGGCAGGCGTCTGTGTGATCTTGAAAGCGGGTCAGTTGACTAACCTACGCAGTGGTAACAATGATGCGCCAGCGCCGCCGACGCAAGCGCCTCTCGAGCTGCTGGTCACAGCTAGCAAAGATACAGAAGTGGGCCCGCGGCCGGGCAGCGAGATCGAAAACGCGGGGCACATTAGCAAAGGATTGGGCTTTACGCTAGGACTTATAGCCGTTATCCCGATCGTTGTCTTTGGCGTCATGGCAAGCCACAACACCAGTGTTCCCGTCCCGACGAAGCCTGTGACCGGCGGCTGCAGCCCCACCAACCCCAATGCATGCTAATTCGTTGGTCAGAACGGCGAATCACATCTGTTTCTCAGCCCTGGTTGCAAGTCGCAGCCAGGGCTCTTTGTTTCTAAATGAATGCAACTCGCTGCGCCGGACAGCCGTCAAACTAGTGTAACCATAGACTAGGGACGTCCTTGACTCCCGCATTTTGTGCCGCTACCCGCGGTAGCGTACACTGGATGTTTGGCAGTTCCGTCTAACTGTAAGTGAGGCAATCCTTGAAAATTTATGTCCGTCGTTATCTGAGTTCATTTTTGTGCGTCCTTGGCCTTACGGCTTTGCTGGCAGCGACCATGGCGCAGGCTGCGCCACCCCCCGATACGCAGGTCAAGAAATCTCCTCTGCTTGCGGCGCTGCAGACCGAACTCGAGCGCTCGATGAAAACGTTTAAAGCGCAGGAGCCGCCGGCCTATTACCTGGGCTACACCATCACTGATACGCAGCGCGCGGACGTTTCCGGCTCAAATGGCGCGCTTCTCAATAGCGCCGAAGCGCGTAATCGCTGGCTGGAAGTTTCCGTGCGCACAGGCAGTTACGAAACGGATGACACGCATAAAGTCGGCGAGCGGCAACAGACGAGCGCCGGGCCGGGCGTCTCGGTTCCACTCGATGATGACCCTGGCGTTATACGCCGGGCCGTGTGGCTCGAAACCGAGAGCCAATACCGCGCCGCTGCGGAAGCGTTGATTAAGATCAAGACGGGCAAAGAAGTGAAGGTCGATTCTGTCGAAAACCGTGCACCGGATTTTTCTCACGAGCAGCCACACACCTTTATTGGTCCCCAGGTGTCTCTCACACTGGACCGCAAGCCGTGGGAAGAAAGAGTGCGCGTCTACACCCGCACGTTCCGCGAATCCCCAGCGATTATCAATTCGATTGTCACCTTTACGGCCCAGGCCCAGAACGTCTTCCAGGTCACCAGCGAAGGAACCCAGCTGCAATTCGGCCAGATCCGCTACCGCCTCGAGCTGTTCATTCAGGGCAAAGCCCCGGACGGAATGGATATCGATCGTTATTACAATTTCGATTGGGTCAATCCCGCGGATGCGCCTGACGACAAGGCTGTCTCCGCCGCACAGGCCACGATGCGCAAGGAACTCGAGGGTCTCGTCGCTGCGCCGATTAACGAACCGTCGGTTGGGCCAGCGCTCCTAACCGGCCGCGCGGCTGCCGTCTTTTTCCACGAAGTTTTTGGCCACCGCGCTGAGGGCCACCGTCAAAAAGATGCCGCCGAAGGCCAGACCTTTGCGAAAAAGGTCGGCGAACCAATTCTGCCGAGCTTCTTGAGCATCGTGGACGACACCACGATGAGGAAGCTCGGTTCGGAAGACCTGTTGGGCTATTACCAGTTCGATGACGAGGGCGTTCCCGCGCAACGCGTGACGCTTGTTGATCATGGAATCCTGAAGAGTTTCGAAATGTCGCGCTCGCCACTCGTCGGTTTCCCCACTTCGAACGGGCACGGACGCCGCCAACTCGGGGCAACGCCAGTTTCCCGCCAGGGCAATCTGATTGTGGAAAGCAGCAAGACCGTCACAAACGCGGAACTGCGCGTAAAGTTGATCGAGCTGATCAAAGCGCAGGGCAAACCCTTCGGACTGCTAATCGATGACATCGCAGGCGGCTTTACATTCACCGGTCGCGGACAGCCGCAGGCTTTTCAAGTCCTCCCGCTCGTTGTCTACAAAGTGTTCCCCGATGGCCGCCCGGATGAATTGGTCCGTGGAGTGGATATCGTCGGAACGCCGCTTGCCGCCCTCACGAAAATCGTGGCCACTGGCGACACACCGGAAGTTTTCAATGGCTACTGCGGCGCGGAGTCCGGCTCTGTTCCTGTTTCTGCTGCTTCGCCCGCCATCCTGACTTCCGAGCTGGAAGTACAAAAGAAAGAAAGCTCTACGGATCGGCCGCCGATTTTGCCGCCGCCCGCGCACGACCCTGCAAAAACGGGAGGCCAGCAATGAGGTGCGCCCGCGGATTTGCAGGACTCACGATTCTTGCCGCCGCGCTGCTTTGCAGCTTCACGGCCCGCGCACAAGCTCCCAAGGACAACGATCACACCCTGCAGGCTATGCGGGACGAAATGGCGCGCTCGAAAACGCGCCTCGAGCTGAAAATCCCCGGCACTCCACAGCCACAGCGCCCGTACTACGTGGAATACCGACTGCTCGATCTCGAGGTACGAGAAGTCGTCGCCGAATTTGGCGCGCTGGTTAACTCTAACCATACTCGCAACCGCTTCATGGACGTGGAAGCGCGTATCGGCAACTACAAGCTGGACAGCTCCAATTTCATCAGCGACGACGCGTTCCGCGGCTTTATCGGCCCCACCGGGTCCGTCGGCATCGATCGCGACTACGATTCCCTGCGCCAGGACTTGTGGATCGCCACCGACCAGGCGTTCAAGGAAGCGGTCGAAACCTATTCGCGCAAACAGGCCTACTTGAGCAGCCTCGCCCGCCAATCTGACATTGACGATTTTGCGAAGGCCGCCCCGCTGCAGCTCATCGATCCGCTGGTCACGCCAGACTGGAGCAATCGCAACTGGGAGCAGGAAGCTCGCGAAACCTCCGCCACCCTGCGTGCGTTTCCGCAGATCTATGAATCGCGCGTGACCTACTACCTGGTTTATGCCACGGAATATTTGCTCACCAGCGAGGGCACGGAAATCCGCACGAACCGCTCCTTTGCTGCGATTGAGTCGGGCATGAACACGCTTGCCGACGATGGCATGCAGATCAACCACATGTACGCTGCATACGCTCCAAAGCCTGCTGATCTGCCGAGCGTGGATGCGGTTAAAAAAGCGTTGAACGTCACGGGCAGTGAGCTGATGGCCCTCCGCGTCGCTCCCCCAGCACAGGATTACACCGGCCCCGTGCTCTTTGAAGCGCGCGCCGCTGCGCCGCTTCTGGCCCAGGTATTAACTCCCGCGATCAATGGCGCTCGCCCGCCGGTTTCCTTTACGCCGATGATGGAACAACTGCTTACCGGACTAGGCGGGAAGAGTGACTGGGTGGGCCGCATGGGCGCGCGTGTTTTGCCAGCGGGGATTTCCTTGGTGGACGACCCAAGCGCAAAGGAGTCTCACGGAACAGCTTTGCTGGGCGCCTATGCCGTGGATGATGAAGGTGTCCGCGCGGAAAAAGTCACGATCGTGGATAACGGCAACGCCAAAGAGCTTTTGATGTCCCGGCGCCCTGGTCCAGATTCCGACATTTCCAACGGCCACGGCCGCTCGGCGTTCTTGAACGACGCCAAGCCCACCATGAGCAATCTGTTCTTCAAATCGTCGGAGACGCTGTCGCCTGCCGATTTGAAGAAAAAGTTTCTTGATGCCTGCCGTTCGGAAAAATTGCCTTACTGCCTGGTGGTCCGGGAGATGGATAATCCCTCCATCAGCTTGCTTCATCAGGATGATTTCTCCGAATTGCTGGCGAGCTTCGGCGGCGGCGCCGGGACTGGGGATCGTCTCCCGCTGATCGTCTACAAAATCTATCCGGATGACGGACGCGAAGAGATGATTCGCGGAGCGCGCATCATCGGCCTGAACACGCGCACACTGCGGAACCTCGGCGGCATCGGCAACGACGACTTTGTCTATAACTACATGCAGAGCCAGGTATCGGGTTTTGCCGGCACGGCTCTCGGCGCATTCGGTTCGGCGCAAAGTGGATTGCCCGCTTCGCTCGTAGCTCCGTCGCTCCTTTTCGATGACCTGGAAGTGCGCGGCGCGCGTGGAGAGCCTAAGCGGCTGCCCTTGCTGCCCGCACCGCCAATGACGGCGGACTGAGGGGGATTAAGACATTGTGCGGGCTTGTGCGCGCCTGCGAAGCTTCTGAACATGAACGATCTAACTCGCCGCGGCTTTATTTTCACTGGCGCAACTATTGGCGCCTACGGTCTGCTGATAGGCGTTCAGCGCGCCTGCGGCTTTGCGCTTGCCAATAATAAGCCCGCAAAGAATGACTCCGGCCCCGTGCAAATCGTGAAGTTCGCAGACGACGGCACGCGCGTGGGCGTGGAAACGATCGCAAAAGTGGTCAAGAGCGACGCTGATTGGCGTCAGGCTCTAAGTTCCGACGAGTTTGACGTCACTCGCCGTGCAGACACCGAGCGGGCTTTCAGCGGAGCTTATTACAACAACCACGAGCCGGGCCTCTATCGCTGTATCTGCTGCGGCAACACTCTCTTCAGTTCCGATACAAAATTCGATTCCGGCACGGGATGGCCAAGTTTTTGGGCGCCTATCGCCAAGGAAAACGTTGTAACCAAAATAGATTTGAGTTTTGGAATGCGCCGCGACCAGGTGACTTGCACACTCTGCGACGCGCACCTGGGCCACGTCTCCGACGACGGGCTTAAACCCACCGGCCGGGGTTATTGCATGAACTCGTTGGCGCTTCGCTCCTTTCTCGCGCAAAGTCCTGAAATCTCGTCATTAAAGAATTATTGCTTCACCTCTGCCAGCAGGTCTTCATAGTCATTGATCGAGACGCGGTCGATTTTGCCGGGGATTGCGAAGTCAAGCGGCTCGCTTGCGTGTGTCATGGAGATCAATCCCATTTTTACCGTCTTATCTCCGATATGGGCATACAGGGGCACAGCATCCTTCCAGGTGTCCGGGACTCCGGCGCGGGTGATTTCTCCCTTGATATGCGTCTTCCCGTCCGTCGTGGCTTCCGCCGTGGCATGAAACGTGTACTGTGCCTCGCCCATCCCGTAAACGTACTGGTTGAAGAACCAGTCCATCTTGTGATTTCCATCAAGATCCATGCCGTGCGTCATGTGCTTCTCCACGATGGCTTTGAAATCCTCCGTGGATGCAGCCTTATTGTCGAACGTTTTGCAGTAGTCCTGCATCATTTCCTTAAATGCATGTTCCGGGTCCTGCTCGCGTGGATTCATCATCTGCATGCGCAGCATCTGCAGGACGTAGCCGCCTTTCGAGTAAATCAAGTCTTGATATGATCCCGGTCCGGTTATCGAGGAGCGGATGCGCTGGCCCATCCAGATTGGTCCGAGAGATTCGACCTCGTGTCCGTTGAGGTCATGGGAGTGCAGCAACTCTTTTTCTTTGCGCCAGCGGACGAGATACTCCTTCATGTTCTGGCGATACTGCACGTAAAGATCGCCCGAAAACTCCGCGAATCCTTCGGAGAGCCACTGGTCGTGGTAGCTCTTCCATCCCACGCGGTGCCCCCACCATTGGTGAGACGTCTCGTGGCCCCGGAAAAAGTCTGTCACCGCGGTTTGATCCCGGAGGCCGATGGCGTTGCGCTGCGTGGAATCCAAGAAGGAAGCAGACCACAAGTAGAGGAGCCCCGGCCAGCCTTGGCCATAAGAATAGCTGATTGGCAGACTGGTCACGGAGAGGTGCTTGTAGGGGAAAGGACCATACCACGCCGAAAAAACACGCACAGAGTTCGCGATCTCCGTCCCCATGGTTTTAGCCATATTGGAAGGCGACATGGAACCGACTGCGGCCTGTTGCGCGCCAGGGCCGGACTCAAAATAACGCTGCACTTGCGTCATCACATCATCGAGCTCGCGATTCGCATAAACGTCTATAACAACATCTCCCGCTTTGTCGTTGGTGACTTTGTAATCGCCGTAGGCGAATCCTGCCACGGCCAAGGGAATCTCGCTCTTCCAAGTTGTAATTCTGGTGCCTCCGTCGACCGTGTCGCTGGTTTTCTCTCCCGTGGCCACCAACACCGAATTCTTCGGACTATGAAATGTCAGATCGAAATCCGCGCGCGCCGAAAAGCTATTCGGCCTTTCGGGATACCACCCCGAACTTTCGCAGAAATAATTTCCGCTGCCTGCTTTGCGAATCGCGCGTTTCCCGCCGTATCGAAAATCGAGCGATAGTGGCGTCCCGACCGCAAGCGGCTGCGCGAGAATCACGGCCACATAATCGCCGTAGGATTGGGAGCGGTCCTTTGTTTCTCGCGACTGGTAGAACGCCAGTGCATTGTTGCTGGAATCCTTGACAGATTCGAGACGCAAATTGGCGTCGAGGTTAAAGATGAGCACGCTTTGTCCCGCCAGCCGCGGCTCAAGATTCAGGTGTGCGGTGGCGTTCAGATCCGCTCCTGAAGTGACCGCGGCGTCAATTTTATAGCTGCGAATGACGAAGTCTTCCTTGGCTTGCGGATCTTTCCAGGCGTCGGCGCTCGTCCGGCCTCCGGTGGGGAAGCTCATCCAGGTGTCGAATATTTTGAACGGTCCAACGTCCACCCAGCGCCCAATTCCGATATCTTCGGGATCCAGCGCATCATCGTGGACTTCCACCCAGCTCTTGTCGGTTTTCAGATCCGCTAGAAAGTACGCCGTGCGGGCGCGATCCGCCGACAAAATGCTTTGCAGCAGGCGCGGCATGGACGATTCGCCCAGATCCTCGCGCTCTTTTTGGCGTTTCGCATAAATATCATCGGAGGCTGTGCCCGAGCCTTGCCATTTCACCTGCTTGGCAACTTCGTCGAGCAGGCCATCCGTGAAGCTGAACGTAGCGTCGGTGAAATCCACATTGAGCCTGTCCTGCTTTGTAAATAGGTGAAGCTGCTGAGCCTCTTGCGGATTCGGCGGCAACACTTGCAGTCGCCCTTTACCGTGGAAGACGGCGCCGAAAACGACGCCGTTGACGGGCTGAGTAAACTGAATCACTCCGTCCGTCAGATTGATGCGGACATGGTCGCGTATGATGTCGACATTTTGTGCTTGAGCCAGTTTGGCGGGGTCCATCACCGGAGCGGAAAGAGCGTTCCATACGGTCGCGGCGGGCGAAGCCGCCGGCGCCTGCGTGAAACACCGCGGCGCGAACGCGCACATTCCCACGAGAGAAAGGACAGCAGTCCGGAGATAAACGGTCATAAGGAGGGCTCCCTCAACGCGGCGTGAAAATACTCTGTCTTAGCTCAGACGGCAAGTGCCAAGAGTAGTATGCGTGTTCGGAACGAGAATGTCGCGCCAAGACCTGTTTCGCCTGCGCTCGTCCGGCGCGGCGCGGGAGGGTGACGGCGCGCGCCAGCCGGTGCTGGCGTGGCCCGAAGGTTCGTACACCTATTCGTCGCGAAGTACGGAAACTTATGGCACTTGAGGTAGTCTAGTCGGACGGTGATGGCGGCTCGGCAAAACGAGGAAGCGCGCGAGAAGCGCAGGGCGGCACTGCTGAGCGTAGGCTCGGCCGTGCTGCTGGTTTCCTTGAAAGCTTTTCTCGTCCTGCGCACGGGAAGCCTGGGCGTTCTCTCCGAGGCGCTTCATTCCGGACTCGACCTGCTCGCAGCAGTGATCACATTTCTTTCCGTGCGCGTCTCGGATGAACCAGCCGACGAACGGCATCCTTACGGTCACGGCAAGTTCGAAAATTTCTCCGCATTCGTCGAGACGGCACTACTTCTCCTCACCGCGCTGTACATCATTTACGAAGCGTTTGACCGGCTTTTCTTCCACAGCGTGCATATTCAGCCGAGCATCACCGCAATCCTCGTACTGCTCGTGGCGCTGGCCATTGACGTGACCCGTGCGCGTGCACTCCAGCACGTTGCGCAGAAATATTCGAGCGACGCACTGGAAGCCGACGCGCTCCATTTCTCGACAGACGTGTGGAGCACCATGGTGGTCATTTCCGGCATCGGCCTCGTCTGGGCCGGCGAGACCTGGAACTTGCCCTGGCTGGCCTACGCGGACTCTCTGGCAGGCCTCGCCGTCGCCGCCATTATTCTGTGGGTCGGATCGCAGCTCGGCAAACGAACGCTGGATGCGCTGCTTGATGTTGCTCCCAAGGGTTTACAACAGGAAATCGCCATGGCCGTGGGACGGATGGACGGCGTTTTGGACGTCGACCGCGTTCGCGTCCGCCGCGCGGGCAACCGGCATTTCGTCGATGCCACCGTTAGCGTCGCACGGACAGCCAGCCTCGAACAAGTGCATGCGCTCAGCGACGCCATCGAGAAACGTATTGGCGAGATTGTCCCCGCGGACGTCATGGTGCACGCCGAACCCCGCGCTCCGCAGGGTGAACATTTGTTTGAAGCGATTCGCGCGGTAGCGCAGCGCATGGGCCTGGCCATTCATGACGTTACGGCGCTGCAGCACGCCGGGCAACTTTTCATCGAACTGCATCTGGAAGTGGACGAAAACCTCAGCTTGCGAGACGCGCATCGCCAAGCCACCGAACTAGAAGAAGGGATTCGCAAGCTCCGCGACGGCTCGACGGACGTGAACATTCATATTGAGCCGCTCGGCCACCACATCGCCACCCCCGACGCAGGCGCCGGCGAAATGAAGCAGCTCTCTCGATCGATTGAGGATTTCTTGAACGGCTTGCCTTCGGAATTCGACGAGCTCGTGAATTGCCACGACGTGCGCGTCCGCCAGGTGGAACACCACATTATGGCTTCTTGCCATTGCACGATGCGAGGCGCACTGCCGATTACTCAGGTCCACGACGTGACGGCCACACTGGAGGACCGTGTAAAGGCGCATTTTCCGCAAATTTATCGCGTTACGATTCATCCCGAGCCTGTCGAAGAAAAATAATCAGTCAGACTCGAGAGTCAAGCCAACTCCGCGGGTTTCGCAGACCGGGCGAAAACCTGTCCGGCCAGCGCGAAGACCGCCGAGAAGCACACGAGCACATAGCGCGGCTCGGGCGTTTCAATCGTGGTGAGAAACGCAGTGCGCAACAGAATGTAGCCAAGAAGCAGAGCGACGGCCGGTCGGAGCGCCGGGCTCTCCCGCGATATTCCCCTGGCGCCCCACAAGGCAAGTGCCACGTACCATGCATTCAACAAAAAAAATCCGAGGGTGACGGATAGATCGATTGGATCTTCCCGCCACGATTCTCTGATCGGAAAAACCTGCCCCGAAAAGGGCAAAAGCTCAATGCGCGGCGTAAACCACATCGTGAAGGCCCTCGCCACAGGCAACCACAAATAGGTGCGCAGCGGGTGCCGCGCCGTCCGCTCGCGCGCCAACTGCCCGAAAGCCGCGTCTTCCTCGGGAGTGATCGTAACGTCATTGTTGTATCGCTCGAGGAGCGCCGCCACGCGTTCCTTTTCTTCCGGCGTGTCGAAAGCTCGCGCGGGGATGTCTTCCAGATTGATTACTTCATCGTCCAGCTTCCATGGCACGAGAAAACATTCCTTCATGCGAAAGAGCCAGGTTTTTTCCCAAGCCATAAAACCGCGCGGAACGAATTCCCCTGGCATATTTAGATTCTTGGGGGCGAGAAACTGCACCTCGTGCAGCGTCGCGGCATTCCGCGCGACCCACGGCGCGAGCGGCAGCACGAATCCGATCGTGGTCAACCCGAGCAGCCGCGCCACAGAAACAAATCGCCGCTTCCTCAGCCCAATAAAAGCAAACAGTATCCAGGCCACAACAAGCAGAAGTGGTGTTTCTGGACGAAAGAGCGTCCCCATCCCAATCAAAAATCCGCTGGTGAGCGCAAAGACCGATGCGGCATGCCACACGGCCCACTTGCTTAGGAAAAACCCTGCTTTTCCGCCGCATGCAGCCCAAATCAGGGCGGTCAGCGACACTAGGGCAGCCACCGTGAAAAATCCCGCAAATACTTCGGTCATCGGAACCGCCGCATAATTCGCCGTGAAGGGGCACAGCGCAGCTATCCACAGCGTCGCGATGTAGACGCGCTTCCAGCTTTCGGGATCCGGCCTCAGCAAAGCGATCAGTGCGGCGAGGCCCGCAGTAAACAGGCAAGCACCCAAGTCCACCGCCGATTGCACCAGCGTGACGTACAGCCGCGCTTCCGGGCCGGTGCGTCGCGTAATCGCATAGATTATGGCCAAAAACGCAGGGTAGCCCGGCATGCGCAGATCGACCGGTACCAGCGCCCCGTCCACGGTTACGGCGTAGACGTGATGCTGCAGCCAATTCGTGGCCAGTTGTTCATACAGCGCCGTATCCGTTGGGGCGAAGGGAAACTTGAGCACGAAGAACAGCCGCAGGCAGAGGCCTGCTGCCAGGGCGGCGACGGTATGCGAGAAAATTCGCTTCATGAACGCAACGCATCTTACAATAGAGCAGACGGAATCGCGCAGACGGTCTAGGCTCGCCCACGGCCCAGTTCCCTGCCATGCCGCCAGGTTACGCACATTAATGGAAATGTTGTTCTAAGCACTCATGAAAGAACGCGGTCCTATCTTTTACGACGCTCAACGTGCGCGATGGCGCCGCACGCGCCGCGTCATGGAAATCACCGGAGCGCTTCTGACGCTCCTGCTGGCCTATTTTTTTGTAACCATCGTGGTTAGCGTCGAGCTACCGGCTGGTCTGTTGCCGGAGATCAAGCCTGCTTTTCACGCATTGAAAACGGCTGTGAAGAAAAAAACCGTTGTTGGGCGCGAAGGTCGCCACCTCCGCGTGGCCAACATCGGCAAAGTTCCGGAAACTTACGACGCGCTCCGTGCTGCCTTCTATGTCAGTTGGGACGCCAACAGCCTCGCTTCGCTCAAGAAGCATTACAAAGATCTTGACCTGCTCATCCCCGAACAATTGCACGCCGTAACACCAGACGGTGTTATTACCATCGTGGACTACACGCACAACCAAACGCGTCCCGTGAAAGCGACGCCTGCGGAGGCCATCTCCCTTCTAAAAGGCGACGAGCTTCACGATTGGATGAGATCGCTCAATCCTCCTATCGAATTGCCGATGATGGGCATGCTCGACAACTACGACGGCTATACCTGGCGCATCGACGAAATGGCCGCCCTGCTTGCAAATCCCGCCGCTCGGCGCCTTCTCATTCAAAATGTCACTCAATACGCCCTATTGGCTCATCAATCAGGCATCGTTGTGGACTTCGAGGAAGTTCCGGTTGCCAGCCAGGTTCACTTCAAACAGTTCGCCGCGGAACTCGCCGCCTCGCTCCACGCCGCCAACCTTAAACTGATGATCGCTCTGCCCGCGCGCGACGACGATTACGACTACGAATATTTCGGCAAACAGTGCGACGCCATCATCCTCATGAATTACGACCAGCACTGGCTGACGTCGCCGCCCGGCCCCATCGCCGCGCAGGACTGGTTTGTCGAAAACCTGCGCCAGATTCTGGAAGTCGTGCCCGCGCAAAAAATTGTCGTGGGCATCGCCAACTATGCGTACGACTGGGGCGAAACAGGAAAGAAGGGAACCTGGTCCGGCGCGGAGTTCAGCGTTCAGGAAGCGTTGCTGCACGCTTACGAATCCGAAACCGACGTCGAGTTCGACGAAAGCTCGCTGAATCCGCACTACTCCTATTCCGACGAGCAGAATCACATTCATAGGGTCTGGGTGCTGGACGCCGTGACGGCTTACAACCAGCTTCGCGCAAGTGAACGCCTGGGACTGCGAGGCACCGCTCTCTGGCGGATGGGTTCTGCGGATTCGTCAATCTGGCCCATCTGGGACGCCACTCGGCCCGATGACACCGCTCGTCAAAAAATCAAGGATATTCCGCCCGGACCGGACTTGACCCTGGAAGGCAACGGCGACATTTGGCACTTTGCCGATACGCCCAAACCCGGCCGCCGCAGTTTCCTATACGACCCTGACACCGACCTCTTCACCGACGAAACCTACGAAGAATTGCCGCTCTCCTACGACATCGACCAAATCGGCGGCACGAAAGAAAAAAAAGTCGTCCTTTCTTTCGATGATGGCCCCGATCCGCGCTGGACTCCCGCGATTCTCGACGTCCTCAAAAAGAAGAAGGCGCCCGCGGTCTTTTTCGTCGTCGGCGAAGCCGCCAATCAACACCCCGATATCCTCAAGCGTGCCTTCGCTGAAGGCCACGAAATCGGCAATCACACGTTCACTCACCCGCAGTTTGACCAAATCACCAAGACGGAACTCCGGTGGCAGCTGAATCTGACCCAACGCCTCATCGAAAGCACTCTTGGCGCGAAGACAATTCTTTTCCGCCCGCCCTACGGCATCGACCACCAGCCGGAGTATGCCGAGGAAGTGGCCCTGCTGCCTGTTGCGCAGGATATGGGATACCTGATTGTCGGGCAGCGAATCGATCCCGATGATTGGAGCACTCCGGACGGAAAGAACCAGATGCCCGCGTCGGACATCGTTCTAAACGTTTTGCGCCAGTTGGACAAGGGCAACATCATCCTGCTGCATGACGGCGGCGGAGAGCGCGCCCAAACGGTGGCTGCGCTGCCGCAAATCATCGACGCACTGCGCTCCCGCGGTTATCAGTTCGTGTCAGTCGGGGACTTGATCGGCAAGACGCGAGCGGAAGTGATGCTGCCGCTCTCGACGCAAGAAAGATTCGAGGCGCGTGCGGATGGTTTCATTTTCGCTATTTTTCAGTGGTTTCGGTTTACCATCGCAACGATTTTCATCGTCGGCATCGTCCTGGTCAGCGCTCGCGCGCTCGTCATCGGAATTCTGGCGCTGATCGAGAAGCTGCGCACTGACCACGCCGTAATGCCCGTACCGGAGCCCGCCGTCACCGTGCTGATCCCCGCGCACAACGAGGAATCGGTCGTGGTGCAGACGGTAAATTCCGTGCTTGCCTCCGACGTAAAATCTCTACGCGTGATTGTCGTCAATGATGGCTCGACTGACAAAACAGGCCCGCTACTCGACGCCTCTTTCGGAGATGACGCTCGCGTGCGCATCATCCATCAAGTCAATCGCGGCAAAGCGGCAGCCCTGCACCGCGCGTTAGGTGAGTCCCACACTGAAATCGTCGTCACCATTGACGCAGACACGGAAATCGAGCCGGACGCGATCAGCAAATTGCTGCGTCATTTTTCGGACCCGACCGTTGGCGCTGTCGCCGGCAACGTCAAAGTCGGCAATCGCTCGCGCTGGCTTACGCGCTGGCAAGCGCTTGAATACATCACCAGTCAAAATATGGAGAAGCGCGCCTTCGATCTTCTGAATTGCATCACGGTCGTCCCCGGCGCGCTGGGCGCATGGCGAAAGCCGGCGATTGAAGCCGCGGGAGGCATCACTGCCGACACCGTCGCGGAAGACGCGGATCTGACCATCGGGATTCGCCGCCTCGGCTGGCGTATCAGTTATGACGAGGAAGCCATCGCCTGGACCGAAGCGCCCGAAACCGCCGGCGCCCTGATTCGCCAGCGATTCCGCTGGACCTTTGGCACCCTGCAATCGTTCTGGAAGCACAGCGACACTCTCTTCCGACCAAAGCACGGCACACTCGGCTGGATCGCGCTGCCGAATATTTTCGTCTTTCAACTGGTACTCCCGCTGATCTCGCCGGTCATCGATCTGATGTTCTTCGGCTCGTTGTTGCTCTGGGGCCTGGCGCAATTCCGGGTGACGAAATTGCCGCAACTCTGGACCACAGCGGACGTCGAAAAATCCGTCATCTTCTTCCTCGGTTTCTTGCTGATCGATGTGCTCACGTGCGCTCTCGCGTTTGCCCTCGAGAAAAAAGAAGATTGGACTTTGCTCGTCCCCGTCCTACTTCAGCGTTTTTACTATCGCCAGTTGATGTACGTCGTCCTGTTCCGCTCGGTGAAGGAAGCGGTCAGCGGACGCCCAGTAGGTTGGCGTGGCGTTGAAACTGAAGCTCCGCCGCCGCGCTCTGTAGCGCCTGCTCTGCGCGGATAGCCACGCTCACGCGCGCTCCAAAGGCTGCAACTCCTCACCGTTAAGTCCCGATTCGCAACGAGGGGCAGTTTCCCGCGTCGCGTATACGCAGGGTCAGCCAGGAGCTCCAGGCGGACTTTCGCCCCGTACGGTCCAATTTGTTCGACATATTTTTCCGGGATTTCCAGTTTTCGAGCGACTGCCTGAATGGGAAGAGCGTTTTTTTCATTTGGGATGGAGTCGGAATCAGGGGATTGGCGTCCAAATAAAAGAGTAGCATACCGGTCGCGGGCATAGGTCGGCTCGTAATCAGGCAACCTGGCAAGCCCGCGCTTGGTTTCTACGAGAGCGGAAGAAGGGGCGGTTGGACGTTATTTCGTAGATTTTCAATCAATACCGGGTTGTTGTAGGATATCCACCTGCTTTAGGAGGACCCCATGGCCATCACTTTCATATTGAACGAAAAACCCCAGACGCTGACGGATGTCAGCCTGGATATGCCGCTTCTCTGGGTGCTGCGCGACGTCCTGAATATGACGGGGACGAAATTCGGCTGCGGAATGGCTCTCTGCGGCGCCTGCACCGTACACATCAACGGCGAAGCCACGCGCTCTTGCATCACGCCGATCTCGAGCGTGAGCGGAAAGAAAATCACCACGATTGAAGGACTGTCTGCCGACGGAACCCACCCTGTGCAGGTAGCCTGGATCGCGGAAGACGTTCCGCAGTGCGGCTACTGCCAGTCCGGACAAATCATGTCCGCAGTGGCCCTGCTCGCGAAAAAACCAAAGCCCACCGACGCCGACATCGACGACGCCATGAGCGGAAACATTTGCCGTTGCGGCACTTACCAACGGATCCGCAAGGCTATCCATCGCGCGGCAGGCTCGCCAGCCGAAAAGGCGTAACATCCGTCTAAAAGACTGTCCGTAAGTCTCGCCAAAATCTGTAGCAGGAGTAAGACCATGGCAACTCTTCTTTCCGTTGACCGCCGGACTTTCCTGAAAACGAGCGCGGCGGGCGGCGCCGCTTTACTCATTGGCTTTCATTTGCCCGCGCGCGCTTCTTCCGATCCCGCGCAGGAGCAGGAGAAGCCCCCCATCAATCCCCTGAACGCCTGGGTGAAGATCACTCCGGACAATCACGTCACGTTGATTCTGGCCAAGTCCGAGATGGGCCAGGGCATCATGACGGCGCTGCCGATGATTCTCGCCGAAGAGCTGTGCCTCGACTGGAAGCAAGTAACAATCGAGCAGGCCCCCACGAATCCCAAAATCTATGATCACGGCACCGGCGGAAGCGGCAGCGTCGGCGGTTCCTGGTTGCCCCTGCGCCAGGCGGGCGCCGCTGCACGCGAAATGCTCATCGCGGCAGCCGCCAAAAAGTGGGAAGTTGGCGCCGACACCTGCAAAGCGCAGAACGGCTTCGTCGTGCATGGTCATCCGGAGCGCTCTTACACGTACGGCGAGCTGGCGGCTGACGCCGCGCTGCTGCCAATTCCTAATTTCAAAGAAGTACCTCTCAAGAATTCGCGCGACTTCGCCATCCTCGGGCATGACACGCATCGCGTCGATGCGCCCTCCAAGGCTGATGGCACGGCGATATTCGGCATTGATGCGCGGCCGGCGGGTTTGCTCTACGCTGTCATCGCACGTTGCCCGGTCTTCTACGGAAAAGTCGCCTCGTTCGATGCCACGAAGGCAAAGGCTGTTCCCGGTGTGCGGGAGGTTTTTCAAATAGAAGTAAGCGGAAGGGGAGCTTCCACAACTGGCGGAGTCGCTGTAGTTGCGGAAAATTCCTGGGCGGCCATCCAGGGGCGAAAAGCGCTGGAAGTGAAATGGGACGAAGGAACAGCTGCAAACGAATCCAGCGAAGAGCTGCGCACGCAGTTTATCGCCAACGCCGCAAAGCCGGGCGGCGTCATTCGAAACGAAGGCGATGCGGATTCCGCACTCGCCGCCGCACCGAAAAAAGTGGAGGCTGTTTACGAGTTACCGTTTGCGGCGCACGTTTGTATGGAGCCGATGAACTGCACGGTGCACATTCAAGCGGACCGCGCGGAAGCGTGGGTTCCAACGCAAGCCCCGCAGTGGGCCCAGGGGGTGATCGCGGAAGCGGCAAAGCTTCTGCCCGAAAAAGTTATCGTGCACACCACACTGATGGGCGGTGGTTTCGGTCGGCGTTATCAGGCGGACTTCGTAATGGAAGCTGCGCAAGTCGCGAAAACAGCGGGCAAGCCGGTGATGGTGCTTTGGACGCGCGAAGACGACATGCACCATGACTTCTACCGACCGGCGTCGTATCACAAGTGCCAGGGCGTTGTGGACGCGGCTGGAAATCTTGCCGCGTGGAAACATTTCCAAACCTCGACCTCCATCGCGGCAAAGTGGAGTCCAAAAGGCGAAGAAGACAACGGGCAAGGCGAATTTGGGACGGGCGCGACAGTCCCGTACAAATCTCCGAATATCCGCATCGAATACACATTGGCACATTCGAGCGCGCCGCGTGCCTGGTGGCGTTCCGTGGAGCATTCGAGCAGCGGATTCGTTGTGGAAAGCTTTGTTGACGAGCTCGCTGCAGCCGCCGGAGAAGATCCGCTGAAGTTTCGGGTGAAATTAATCGGCGAATCGCGCAATATTCCGCAATTCGGCGGAGGTCCCGACGCCCCACCTCTGGATACCGGGAGACTGAAGGGCGTGCTGCAATTGGCCGCCGAGAAGGCTGGATGGAGTAAGCCGCTACCGGATGGCGAAGGGCGCGGCATTGCGGGGTTTTTCTCGTTCGATACTTACACTGCGACCGTTGCGGAAGTTTCTGTGCGCCGGGGCAAGCTGAAAATAAAACGATTGGTGTGCGCCGTGGATTGCGGACGCGTAGTCAATCCAAACGGCGTGCGCGCGCAAGTGGAAAGCGCGGCGATTTACGCCCTCACGGCAACGCTCAAGGATGCCATCACCGTCGAGCGCGGCCGCATCGTCCAATCTAACTTCAATGATTACCATATGATGCGAATGAACGAAGCTCCGCCGATTGAAGTCCATCTGGTCGCGAGCGAAGAGAAGCCGACCGGCATCGGCGAACCGACCGTTCCTGTGATTGCACCCTCCCTTTGCAACGCCATTTTCAACGCCACGCGCTCCTCGAAAAAGCAGATCCGCATCCGCCGCCTGCCGATTCGCGCCGAAGATCTGGCTTGAACATTGATAACCTAGTAGTTGGCCGTGAAGATCGCCGTTTGTATTTAAACGTTGGTTAAATGCAAAATCCCTTCCTCAAGCACCGTTGCACTCCCGCGTGACAAAAGGTTACAGATCGTGAGAGATTCGGTTGCACCTGCCGATGACTTCTCTTTTCCATCCGCATATCGCGAACGTCCTTGGAATCATCACTTTAGGGATATGGCTGCACCTGTTTTTTGGGCGTGGGTGGTTTTGGAGGGTTGGGAAGCTGGACGCGGACCGGGAGCCACTCGAGACGCTGTGGGAATGGCCAAGCGTGAAAGCGGTAGTGCCGGCGCGCAATGAAGAGGAGACGATCGGGCAGGTGGTCGCCGGGCTGGTAAAGCAAGATTATCCCGGGGCGTTTTCCATCGTGATCGTTGACGATCATAGCCAGGATGCGACCGCTGGTGTTGCTCAACACGTTGCAGACGACAAGGGCGCGGGGGAGCGGGTGAGGATAGTGAGCGCGTCGGCGCTGGCGGAGGGTTGGACCGGGAAATTGTGGGCTCTGAACGAAGGAGTCTTCAAGGTTGGCGTAACGGAGTGGGGGGCATCAGGGACCGAAGTACCGGCCCCAACGCCGGAAGTCCCTGCTTATTATTGGTTTACAGATGCGGACGTTACGCATGCTCCAGATACTTTGCGGCGGCTAGTGGGACGGGCGAAGCGGGATGGATTGGATCTGGCCTCGCTGATGGTGCTGCTGCAGGCCAAGACAGGGCCAGAGCGGGCGCTGATCCCCGCGTTTCTTTACTTTTTTCTTATGCTTTATCCCCCAGGTTGGACCGCGGATGAGGAGTTAGCTACGGCGGGGGCAGCAGGCGGGTGCATCCTGTTGAAGAGCGAAGCGCTTGCGCGTATCGGGGGGCTCGCGGCGATCCGCGGCGAGGTGATCGATGATTGCGCTCTCGCCAAGGCAGTAAAGCGGAGCGGGGGAAAGGTGTGGATGGGTCTGACGCGAAAGAGCACAAGTTTGCGTGCTTATGGGACTTTCGGGGAGATTCGGGATCTGATTGCAAGGACGGCGTTTACGCAATTGAGCTACTCGGCGCTCCTTCTGATGGGAACGCTAGCGGCAATGTTTCTGACCTACGTTGCTCCAGTGATTCTACTTCTTGCGCATGATTCGACGGCTCGGTTGCTTGGGTTCGCCGCGTGGCTTTTGATGTCTCTGTCCTTCCTGTCTACCGTCCGTTTTTATAGGATTTCGATCGTTTGGGCGCCTTTGCTGCCGTTGACGGCGTTGTTCTACACGTATGCAACTTGGCTCTCCGCCGTGCGATATTGGATGGGCAAGGGCGGCCACTGGAAGGGGCGGACGCAGGCGCCTCGAGGAGTCTAGCTGGCGCAGACAGGCCAATCCCCATCCGGCAACGAAAGGGGGACGGAATGAGGAGCAGAAGGCACCCTAGTTCGTACGACTGGGAAAGCCCAATCGCAGCGTGCTGTGCCCCTAAAGGCGGTTCGGTGCGGTGCGGTTTGGGTTACGGTTGAGCCAGGAATTTGGCGAGAGGTTGCCAGTAGTTGCCATTCCAGCCTTCGAGCAAGTGGTCGGCGTCGCCTTTGGGGAAGCCGGTGTGGTCGAAGATCAGCTTGGTTTCGGAACCTTGTTCGATCAGCACGAACTTGACGAGGGACCAATCACCCGCAGGCCAGTAGGCCACTCGCCAGGCTTGGACGATGCGTTCGTTGGGCACGAGTTCAAGGTTCCGCCCGACGATAAAGCCGTTGAAAAATTTGAACGGGCCGCCCGGCTCGGCGACCATCTCCGCTGGAATGTTGCCTTTCGCCATGCCGGATTGTATGGCAGCGCTGAGCTGTGTGACTTTCTGGAATTGTTTGGCGTCGGTGAGGGCTTCATAGACGCGTTTGCGGCTGGCTTTGAAAACGGGCTCCTGGTGAATGGCATCCTCGGAATGAGAAATCTCTTGGGTGGCTTGCGCAAAAGTTTCGGCTGAAGGCAAACCGAGGCTGCCCAGTGCAATGGTCACGCCTGCGAACAACTGGCGGCGCGTCGGATTACTTGCTGGCGAAGGAAATTTCCAGGCGTTCGTCATAAATACTCTCCATTTGCTGCAGGATTCTGTTCGCCGTGAACTCTGGGGGCATGGAATCACGGAGCCAAAATATGTTCAAGATAATATTTTGGTGGATTGGTGGAGAGGAGGGTGCCGTTTGCGGGATACTTCGGCGCAGCAAAAAAAGGCAGGCAGCCAGGCCTTAT
>DATDHE010000135.1:0-12446 GCA_036521695.1 Candidatus Acidiferrum sp.
ACGGGAATGCGTTTTTGGTGTTCATCGCTTTCCATTTCATCGCTAATCAGGTGCAGTCTGTGCAGCATATCCAAGATCGGATCAACCATCGCGGAAGGCCACGTCATAATCAACGAGCCGCCAGGTGCAATGACTCGGTGCGCTTCGCGAAGCACCTTCTCGGGCTCAGTGAGATGCTCCAGAACGGCAAGCATCACGACGTGATCGAAGTGGCCATCCGGCAACGGCAGCGGGAAGCGCAGATCGCCACGCACGCGTTGCCAGCGGCCTTGAACGCCGTCGGCAACCTGGTCATCGACGCCAACTCCCGCAGCGATGCGGTCAGAAGCGTAATCCAGGAAAGCGGCCTCCAAGCCGCAACCGAGATCGCAGACGCGCGAGCCGGGACGGATATAGGGATAGGCAGCGCGAAAACGGAGCCTGGCGATGAAGTGGTCGATCCCGGTATAGGGCATTTATTTTAGGTCGTAGTCGCCAATGTACGTGCCGCGGCTGATGCCAAGCATGCTCAGAAAAAAGGAAGCAAAAATGATTTGAACGCCGATGAACAGCCACATGGACCAGAATAGAACTTGACGGACCTGGGCGAGAGGGCCAAAACCGCTGGCGGCCCACTGCCAGGTGACCCAAGCGCATCCGGCAAAACCAGCAAGAAAAACCACGCCGCCGAGAAGCAAACCGGTTTCGAGCGTGACGCGTTTCAGGACGCGCTTCAGCGAGACCGTGTTGCGGTCGAAGCGCTCGGCATAACTGAAAACTTTTGCGAAAGATCCGATCGAAAGGATCTGCACTCCGAGAAGCGTGAAGATCACTCCGAAGATCATCGTATGAATATCTAGTACAACGCGCGGCGAAATGTTGCGCGGTCCGGGTAACAGCCAGAACACGATAAAAAGGCCGATTACCACGAGCAACGCGCCAGGCAGAAGAAAAAGCCAGTTCGGCGCGTACATCAGCATGAAACGCAAGTGGCGCCAGCCATCCCGGAAGCTGCGCAGGTGCGGCGGACGTCCGCGCTTGTCCGGCCACAAGGTAATGGGAATCTCCGTAATGCGCGCGCCAAGTTGCGCGGCTTTGATCACAAACTCGGAGGCAAACTCCATTCCCGTACTGCGCAAATCCATGCGGTCGTAAATGGCGCGAGTGAAACCGCGCATGCCGCAATGGCTGTCGCCAATACCTGCGTGAAAGAAAAGATTCAGGACCGAGGTGAGTACGGGATTGCCGAAATACTTGTGGTGCCAAGGCATCGCGCCGGGCTTGATTTCCCCGCGAAAGCGATTGCCCATTACCACGTCGTAACCCTGCCGCCACATCTCGACGAAGCGCGGCACTTCGCTGAAGTCGTAGCTGTCGTCGGCGTCGCCCATGATGATGAAGGCGCCGCGCGCCGCGCAAATTCCCGCGCACAATGCCGCTCCGTAGCCGCGCTGCTCCACGCGAACAACACGCGCGCCCAATTTTTCGGCAATTTCGATGGAGCCATCCGTCGAGCCGTTATCGGCGACGACGACTTCGCCACGCAACCCCGCGGCCTGAAAAGACTTCAGCGCCTTTTCCACACAAAAGGAAATGGAATTCGCTTCGTTCAAGCACGGGATAACCACCGAAACATCCGTCGGCGACGCGTCGCCGCTTACGTCGAACTCCGTGGTCATTTCCGTTCTAATTGCTGGCGCGCGATCTACTTCCAAGTCCGCTGCCTCCCCGATCGATTGGAGCGAAACCCGCTCGCGGCAATTCTTCAAGTCACCGACTTCCAGCTTGCATTTTGCCGCATCGCCATTATCATGGCGGAGTTTCCGATACACACTTGAGACTTCACATTGTCTAACACATCGGCCGAGTCTTCCACCAACACCAACGCGGCGGCTGACCCGCACACTCGCGGCTCCGGCAAGCTGCTGCAGGTACTTGGCGTCTGGTTCGGCATCGCCGTCGCAGTTGGCAACGCCATTGCCGCCGGCATCGTACGTACTCCGGGCGACATCGCAAAAATGCTGCCCAACGCGTGGCTCTTCATCGGGATGTGGGTCATCGGTGGAATGTATGCGCTTTTTGGCGCGTCCTCGCTCGCGGAGCTCGGCGCATCGATTCCGCGCAGCGGCGGACAATACAATTTCTCGCGCCGGGCGATCGGAGAGTACGCCGGCTTCATAGTCGGTTGGAGCGATTGGCTATCGACCTGCGGAACTGCGGCGGCGGTTTCCATCGTCATTGCCGAGTACAGCCGTGATCTTTTTCCGGTTCTTGCTGGCCACGAACTGCAAATCGCGGTGGCGCTGATTCTAGGATTCCTTATATTGCAATGGCGCGGCATTCGCTGGGGCAGTGGCACGCAGCTCGTCACCTCTGCGATGAAAACTGCCGCATTCGTGGTTCTCGTGGCAGCGTGTTTCGCTCTGGGCCACCACGCAAACTCAATCTCAGCCGGTGCATCTGTCACTACATCGTCCTCGCTGCTAGCGCTACCTTCCGGCTGGCCGTTAATGATTGCGATCCTCCTGAGTTTGCAGGCTGTGGTGTACACGATAGACGGCTGGGACGGAGTTGTATACGTCGCAGGAGAAGTGCGCAATCCGGGCCGCGACGTTCCGCGTGCGATTTTCGGCAGTGTCTTTTCGGTCATGGGTATTTATCTCTTGCTGAATCTTGCGGTGCTGTACGTTCTTCCGGTGAACGAAATAGCGGGCAACGATTTCGCGCTTGGCACGGCGGCAACGCGCATTTTCGGCAGGTACGGCGACGCTGTGATTCGGACGATCATGATTATCTCGATGCTGAGCTCGATGAATGCGAACCAGATTTTTTGCACGCGCACCCTGCACGCGATGAGCTGTGACGGGCTTTTTTTTAAACGCGCCGCGCGCGTAAACAAAGGGGGTACGCCGGTACTTGCGCTTCTTCTCAGCACGATTGCCGGCGTGCTCTTCCTGCTCACGGGAACATTTGAGCGCGTGATCGACATGCTTGCGTTTTTCTTCGTCGCGAACTACACGCTTTCGTATGCATCGCTTTTCGTGCTGCGCAGGCGCGAGCCAGAGATGGTGCGGCCGTATCGCGCGTGGGGCTATCCTTGGACTACCGGAATCGCACTCGTTGCGTCTGTGGTGTTTCTCGTCGCTTCGATCGTGACGGATTTACAAGGCTCGCTCACATCGGGCAAATTTTGGCCGCCGAGTCCGGCGGTGCTGGCGCTGGCGGTGCTAATCCTCAGCTATCCCGTGTTCCGCGCACTGAAATGGGCGACGAAAGATAAGGTCGACTGACATATCCACGTAATCGCCACTGCCGCCTTACTCGAACTTTCTTCTTCGCAACGTCTCCTAGTTCTGTATTTTTTCAGCCACGGTTTTAGCTTGCAGAAAGAGGAGCAAGTAGTCTCTTCCGCCGGCTTTGGAATCGGTGCCAGACATATTAAAACCGCCGAAGGGATGCGCGCCGACCATGGCTCCGGTGCATTTGCGGTTTAGATAGAGGTTGCCAACGTGGAAGGTTTCCTGCGCCTTCTCGAGTTTCGCGGGATTTTTTGAGTAGACGCCGCCGGTTAGACCGAATTCGGTGTTGTTGGCGATCTCAAGAGCTTGATCGAAATCTTTCGCTTTGATCACGGCCAGGACCGGGCCGAAGATCTCTTCCTGCGAAATGCGCGCTTGGGGATCGACGTCGGCAATGATCGTCGGTTGGATGAAGTAGCCGTCGCCAGCAGCGCGACCGCCGCCGTGTAGCAGCCTCCCTTCCTTCTTTCCCACTTCGATGTAATTCAGAATCGTGTTCATGGCGGCCTTGCTCACGACCGGGCCCATGTAATTGTCGGGATCCTCACTGGGGCCGACGGCGATTTTCCTGGTGCGCGCGACAAGTTTTTCGACAAACGTGTCGTAGACTTTTTCGGAAACAATCGCGCGCGAGCACGCCGAGCACTTCTGCCCCTGATAACCGAAAGCGGCTTGCGCGACGCCTTCGACGGCGGCGTCCACGTCACCTTCTTCATCGACGATAATCGAGTCTTTGCCGCCCATCTCGAGCACGGTGCGCTTGATCCAGATTTGGCCTGGGACGGTCTTGCCGGCGAGTTCACTGATGCGCAGTCCGACTTCTTTGGAACCGGTGAATGCGATATATCGCGTTTTGGGGTGCTTCACCAGGACGTCACCTACTTCAGCTCCGGGACCCGTCAGAAAGTTGAGCGCGTCCTTTGGAATGCCGGCTTCGTAGGCGATCTCGACAAATTTCGCAGCTACGGTGGGCGTGTCACCCGCTGGCTTGAGTACGACGGTGTTTCCCGTGACGAGCGAAGCCATCGTCATGCCTGCAGCGATAGCGGCGGGAAAATTCCAGGGCGGAATCACGACGCCGACGCCCAGCGGGATGTAGACGAGATAGTTTTTCTCGCCCTTCATGGGCACAACTTGTTGCGGGCCTGCCAGTCGGAGCATTTCACGACCGTAAAATTCTAGAAAATCGATCGTTTCCGCTGTGTCCGCGTCGGCCTCTGGCCATGTTTTGCCGGCTTCGTAGCAAATCAAAGCGTTCATTTCAAATTTGCGTTCGCGAAGAATCTTCGCGGCGCGGAAGAGGCATTCGACGCGCTGCGCCGCCGGCACACACTTCCAAGATTCAAACGCTTTGTTGGCGGCTTCGACAGCTTGCGCGGCCATCTCGGGAGTCGCACTTTGAAAAATGCCAATGACCTGGGACGGGTGCGAAGGGTTGGTCGAAGTGCGCTTCTCGGCGGTGATGACTTTTTGGCCGCCGATGTACATAGGATATTCGCGGCCAAACTCGGAGGCGACTTTTTTCAGCGCGTCTTCCATGGCTTTGCGATTCTCGGGCTTCGAGAAATCGATGAATGGTTCGTTGGAGAATTCAGAAACGTGGATTTTCGCTTCGGCGGTGGCCATGGCGGATTCCTCCTGAATGAGCAAACAAGGGATTGTACTGCGAGGGCTGAGGCAGGAACAAGGCGGGTTGAAAGCGTGACGGGAAAGCCGAGGCTCTTGGCTCGAAGGCACGTTGGCGATCGAAAAACAGGGGCGAGTCAAGGAAGGCTGCTTTTGTTTGGAGGAGGTACCTCCCCGGTTTTTTGTAAGCGTTGCATTTAAAGCCTTTAGGGATTCCATAAGTGGTTTGAAATCAACATTTGCGGAGTTTTCCGCAGGTGTTGATTTTAAGGAAGATACTGATGTGGCCGACAGCGGAGCGTTGAGAGGCGTAAGGGGGCTTGACGCGAGGGCAAAAAGTGGTTTTGAGACGGTAGGCTCGTCGGAGAGGGACAACCACTCCAAAGCACAAGCCATGTTACCATGACCTGATATCTATATCAATATATTTATATATAGTAATAGTCAATAAGATGCGTATGGCGGTGGCTTGAATGTTGGCAGCTTTTGTGTCTATGAACCGGATGTAAGTCGAGATGCTGTAGCGACTTAGAGGCGTCTAGAAGGCGACGAAAAAAGCACCGCCAGGATTGGCTGTGCCAACTAAGCGGTGAGTTCGCGGGTGGCTTCGGCGAAGATTTGGGTGTGGAGGTCGATGTCGGCTTCGGTGGTGGCGGGGCACATGAGGGCCATGTTATGGAACGGAGTTAGGAGGACGCCGCGGTTTAGGGTGTAAAGGTGGAGGAAGCGTTCCAGGTCGAAATCGGAGGTGGCGGCAGATTGGCCGCCGTTGCGGGGCGCGTGGGGCGCGAACGTGTACTCAGCGCGGGCGCCCAGGCGTGCTACGTTCCAGGAGAGCCCACTTGCCAGAATTTGTTCGGCGACGGCGTCGGCGAAGCGGTTGGCCAGCGGGATCATGTGGGCGAAAGCGGCGGGAGTGAGGATGTGCTCGAGGGTCGCGCGCATCGCGGCCAAGGAGAGCGCATTGCCGGCTAGCGTGCCGCCGATGCCGCCTACGTCCACATCTTCGAGATGGAGGCGCGCGGCGATGCGCTGGGCGACTTCTTCAGTGACGCCATACGTGGCACCGGGAATGCCGCTGCCGATGGTTTTGCCGAACACAAGAATGTCGGGCTGCAGACTCCAATCGCGGGTGCAGCCGCCGGGACCTGCGCAGATGGTGTGGGTTTCGTCGACGATCAGCAGAGTGCCGTAGCGGCGAGTGAGTTCGCGCGCGGCAGACCAGTAGCCGGCGTCAGGGAGAATAATGCCGACATTGGTCATGGCGGGCTCGGCTAGGACGCAAGCTACGTCGTGATGCTTGAGAGCGTCTTCGAGGGCCTGCAAATCGTTGAATTCGACGACGCGGGTGGTTTCGGCGGGATTTACGGGCGGCCCGATATTGCCGCGGCGGGGGCCTACCAAGCCATCGTGGAGCGATACAAAAGTTTCATCTACCGTGCCGTGGTAGCAGTAATGGAAAACGAGAACTTTGGGGCGCTGCGTGATTTCGCGAGCGATGCGGACGGAGAAACGGTTGGCATCGGTCGCGGTGAGCGTGAATTGCCAGGAGGGCAGGCCGAAGCGGCGCTGGAGATCTTCGCCGACCCAGAGCGCGTCTTCAGTGGGAAGCATGAGAGTGATGCCCTCGCGGACGCGGCGGGCGATAGCATCGGCGACGATTGGAGGCGAGTGGCCGCTCATTGCACCGGTGTCGCCGAGACAAAGATCGACGTAGTCGTGGCCGTCGACGTCGGTGAAATGCGCTCCGCTGGCGGCTTTTACGAAGACGGGGAAGGCGCCGGCCCATTTGTTCATCCAGTTCATGGGAACGCCGCCGAGGAGAGAGGCTTGCGCGCGAAGGTAGAGTTCGGCGGAACGCGGGTGCTCGGCGACGAAGCGTTTTTCTTCGCGCTGATGAAGGGAGTGCAGTTTCGCGCGGTCGATGGTAGCCATGGGGACTGAGGAAAGATAGCGGGGATGGCGAGAATCGGCAAGGGGTGAGGGCGTGACGGAGAAAGAATTTAGACAGAGGACACAGAGAAGAGAGGAGGAGTCACCGGAGGGCGTGAATGATTTCGCGGGCGGCGTTGGCGCCAGATGCGCCGGTTAGGCCATTGCCAGGATGCGTGCCGGAGCAGCAGAGAAAGAGGCCGCGGATTGGCGTTTTGTAACGGGCCCAATCCAGAACGGGGCGCATGGTGAAGAGCTGATCGAGCGCGAGTTCACCATGGAAAATGTGGCCGCCTGTGAATCCGTAGATGGTTTCGAGATCGCGGGGAGTGATGACCTGCACGTGTTCGATAAGGCCAGGAAGATCGGGAGCGTACTGCGCGAGAGTTTTGACGACGGTGTCGCCCAGTTCTTTGCGGCGGTCGTCCCAGTTCGATTCAGACTTGACGATGGTTTTGCCGTCCGCGGAAGCAGCGGCAAGTTTGAACGGAGCAAATTGAACGTAGGCGGAGAGGACGTGCTTGCCTTCTGGCGCGAGCGACGGATCGAGAAGAGTGGGAATGGTGACATCGAGATACGGTGAAGCAGAGAATTCCCCGTATTTGGAGGCGTCAAAGGCACGCTCAAGATAATCGATCTCCGGGCCGACGTGGATTCTGCCGGACAGAGAGTTGAGAAAGCCTTCAGCGGCGTCGAGTGCGGAGAAAGTGGGAAGACCACCAAGGGCAAGATGAACTTTGGCGACGGTGCCGTTTGCGCGAACGTTGCGAATGCGCAGGGCGAATGTCGGATCAAGCTGAGTCGGATCGAGCAGTTTGAAAAAAGTGCGCTTGGGATCGACCCCGGAGACAACGGCTTCGACGGGGATTTCTTCGCCATCGGCGAGAACAATGCCAGTGACGGCGCCGTCTTTCGCGCGGATGTGCTGAACTTCGGCGTTGGTGCGGATTTCGACGCCTGCTTTGAGGGCGGCATCGGCGAGGGCGAGGGTGAGCGAACCAAGTCCACCACGCGGGAACGCGGCAGAACCAACCGGATGGGAGTCCGCAGCGGCACGGAGAAGAAGGACAGCCGTAGAACCGGCAGACCAGGGACCGAGCGCGGTGCCAAAGATGCCTCGTGCTGCGATGACGGCGCGGAGTAGATCCGTTTCGAAAAATTCGGAAACGAAATCGGCGACGGCCATGGGTCCCCAGCGGAGAAGATCGAAAATGCCTTGCTTGCCGAGGCTGCGAACACTGCGACCGGCCTTGAAAAGATTCCAGAAATCCTCAGGCGAGGGAGTGTCAATGGCGGGCGGAATGATGGAAACGAGTTCACCAATCACGGTGAAAAGATGATCGAGCGTCTCCGCGAAATGTGCGTACTTCGCGGCATCTTTTTCGGAGTGGCGGGCAATTTCGGCAGCGGTTTTGGCGTGGTCGTTATAGAAAAGTAGCCACTTGCCGTCGGGCGTAGGGGCGAACACTCGGGGATCGGGGCGGAGAATCTCGCAATCGAGCTTGTGGAACTCGAGATCACGGGCAATGTCGGCGCGAAGGGGGCCAACGGTGTGAGAAAGTGTGGAAGCGCGGAATCCGGGATGAAATTCCTCGGTGATGGCTCCGCCGCCAACCATCTCGCGGCGTTCGAGAACAAGCGGCTTGAAACCACCTTTTGCGAGATAGAACGCAGTGATGAGAGCGTTATGGCCGCCGCCGATGAGTGCTACGCGCTGTCCGATGGGCATGATTAGTTCTTGCTCCCCGAAGCGCGTGAGACCTTCGAACCCTTCCAATCCTTGAGAATCACTTGGCTGGCGATGCGGCCTGGTGCGCCCATGATGCCGCCGCCAGGATGCGTCGCGGAGCCGCACATATAAAGGTTGTCGATGGGAGTGCGGTAATAGGCCCAGCCGGGCACGGGGCGAAGGAAAAAAAGCTGCTCGAGAGAGAGTTCGCCCTGAAAGATGTTCCCTTGCGTCAGTCCGAACTCGCGTTCGAGGTCGAGCGGCGTGAGGATTTGGCGGCCGGTGATAATTTTCTTGATGTTGGGGGCATGCTCCGCGATTGCGTTGATGACGGCGTCGCCGAAGGCTTCACGGTGCTCGTCCCAGGTGCCTTTGGCGAGCTTGTAAGGAGCATATTGCACGAAGCAGGACATCACGTGCTTACCGGGAGGCGCGACGCTCGGGTCAGTGAGACTTGGAATGACGATGTCAATGTACGGCTTGCGCGAGAAATTGCCGTACTTCGCGTCGTCGTAAGCGCGCTCCATATATTCGATGCTGGGAGAAATCGAGATCGCTCCGCGAAGATGCGCGCCTGGACCGGGCAGACACTTGAAATCGGGGAGCCCATTTAGAGCGAGATTTACTTTGCCGGAAGAACCACGAAATTTGTAGCGGCGGACGCTTTCTAGAAAATCGGCGGGCAGCTCGCTGGAGTCGAGAAATTTCTCGAAAGTGAGATGTGGATCGACGCTGGACGAAACGACGTTAGCCGAGATTTCTTCGCCGGATTGCAGGGCGACGCCGCGGGTGCGGCCATTTTTGACGAGGATTTTTGCGACGCCTGCCTGCGTGCGAATTTCGACACCGGCTTCGCGAGCGGCATCGGCAATGGCGTTGGAGATGGCTCCAGTTCCGCCGCGGCTGAAACCCCATGAGCGGAACGCGCCATCGATTTCGCCCATGTAGTGATGGAGAAGAACATAGGCGGTGCCGGGCGAGCGAATGCCCAGAAAAGTGCCGATGATCCCGGAAGCGGACATGGTGGCCTTGAGGACGTCTGTCTCAAACCACTGGTCGAGAAAATCGGCCGCGCTCATGGTCATGAGCTGGACGAGTGTATAGCGCTCGTCGGAAGACAGGCTGCGGAAACGTTGCATGAGGAAATGAAGCTGCTTGAGGTCGCCGGGTTTGAGAGTGGTGGGATCCGGCGGAATCATCGAGAGCAGCGGCTTCACGAAGCGGCACATCGGCGTCATCATTTTGGAGAATTCATCGTAGGCTTCGGCATCGACGCGGGAATGGCGGCGAATTTCGCGCTGGGTGCGGGCGTGATCGTTCATGCGCCAAAGATGATTGCCATTGGGCATAGGCGTGAAAGTGCCGTCGAGCGGCAAGATTTCTAGACCATGGCGCGGAAGATCAAGCTCGCGAATGATTTCGGGACGGAGAAGCGATACCACGTACGAACACTCAGAAAACAGAAACCCTGGAATGATTTCTTCGGTGACGGCGGCGCCGCCGAGCACGTGGCGGCGTTCAAGGGCGAGCACCTTCTTCCCTGCTTTGGCAAGGTAAGCGGCGTTCACGAGCCCGTTGTGGCCGCCGCCGATGACGATAACGTCGTAGTGCTGCGCCATGCAGAGTTACCCCGTTAGCAATCCGCACTGAAAAGAAATCTAAATGCGAATGGAAGCCGGGACAGTTTACTGGCAGGAGAGCTGGCGCACAAGGGTGCCAGGAAGTTGAGGAAGTTGACGGCGTGGCATGAGAGGGTGGGTTCCCTTCCCGTTTTGAATTCCCGAAATGGAACTGGGGACAACTATCGCCAGCTGTACGGATTGACCACATAGAAGTCAAAGGCGCGCAATTATTAGATTGTTCAGAGACTTGCGAAGGGGGCTCGACTTAACAGAGATTCTAAGCGCCTGTGGTATTGGGCTTGCATTCTCTCCAGGCGACACTCGCCCAGGAACCTAAGCGAGTGAATCTGAACCCACTTGGGAGAATAAAATGCGCATGACAAAATTGGCGCGGTTGGTTTTGGTGTGTCTTTTGACCCGGAATATTACATTTGCGCGGAGCTCACGAATCGATGCAGGACCAGAGAATAAAGTGGTTGCGGGGTCGAACGCCGCAGTTATCGAGCGAACCGAAGAGGGCTCACAGGTTCTCCAATGAGTTGCCCCGGAGTTAGGCTGGTTATTTCGCTCGCGGCGGATACGGCGGCGGAATCTCGGCATATCCCGGGGCCGCAGACTTTAGGTTGGGCGAAACCGAAGCGCTCGCATCGCCTATGGCCCAGCGAATCCCGCCTGCGAGCAAGTTCAGATGGAACGGATTTTGCCAGTTTTCAGCGCGGTCGCCGATGGCGTTGTAGAACACTCTTCCGCGCCCGTTCATGCGCGCCCACACAACGGGATACGGCGCACGCCTGTAAGCCAGGCCATTCATCGTCGAAGTATCCAGCGTGCAAATCACATGAAGGTCAGGAGCAAAGTCCTTCATCGAATACCATTCTTCCATCAAACTCACGGGAGATTGTACTCCCTCGAGGCCGGGGAACTTGGGATCGTTGATGATGACATTTGCAGTTTGCAGACGCGGATCGTTCTGTTGACCATGAATGATGAATTCCCCTCCAATCATCCGAATATACGGATCGGACTGTTCCCCATGCGCGATGTAACGATTCGCAAGATCGGGCGTGTCGGGTGGCGTGTGAAACGTGTCAGTGGCCGCGTGAATACCGAGGAAACCCATGCCCTGTTGAACGGCATCGAGAAAAGCCTGCTTGCCTTGCACGGACATGGGTGGATTCTTGTCGGTGCCTTCCTGGGTGAGATCGCCGGTCGTGAAGAAGACGACCGCGGCGTATTCATGGAACTCTTTTGAGTCAAAAATGCGGCCGTCTTTCGAGGCGGTGAGATCAAAATGGTTCTGCGCGGCGAAAGAGCGGACGGCGGTTTCGGCAATGCTGGGTTTGCCGTCCGTCACTTTGATGACGGCGTGCTCAAAGCCTGACGATTTCGTGAACAAGAGGACGGACTTGTTTTTCGCGGCACTGGCCGGATGTGACAGGAGGAGTCCGGCACCGGCAGCCGCCGTGGTGCGAAGAAAATCGCGTCGAGTCGAGAGTGGGTTCATTTTTGTCCCTAGAATTCGATGATCCAGGCCTTCATCGCCAAACCAACCTGGCTGGAAGACGGCGTAGTTTACTGTGAGCGGGACAGGCGGAGCAAGTATACGCGCATGGGTAGCGTCTCCGTCGGACGCGCGCAAGGACCCACGCCAATCTAAACGCAGCCCGAGAAATGGAGCCGCAGGTTTTCTCCTCTTGTGGGATACTCTGCGCGGCGATAGAGCGTGACTTTTCCGCACACTTTTTATGGGAGTCTTCTCAAAAGAACATCCCCATGCCGGCGACAATGGGCCAGACAACTTTTGAGACGGAACACGTGCCCCGGCGCAGATGGGCGATCGCCTGCCTCCTCGGGTTCGGAGTCCTCGTCAACTATTTCGATCGCGTGAATCTTTCTGTATCGAAAGATGCTCTTAACGCGGCCTTCGGAATCTCCACGGTAACGTTTGGCTATTTGTCGAGCGCATACAACTGGACCTACGCCGCGCTTCAACTCCCTTCCGGTCTGTTGTTGGACCGGTTTGGAGTCAAGCGCGTGGGCCGCATCAGCACGATACTCTGGGCGGTAGCTTCCTTTGGCGCCTCCGCCTCCGCTGGCATTGGCAACTTTCTCGCGGCGCGGCTGCTTTTGGGAATCGGTGAAGCACCGACGTTCCCTGCGAATTCAAAAGCGGTAGGCTACTGGTTTCCTAAACAAGAACGCAGCCTCGCGACGGCAATTTTTGACTCGATGGCCAAACTCTCTTCCGCCATTGGAGTT
>DATDHE010000136.1:0-6547 GCA_036521695.1 Candidatus Acidiferrum sp.
TCCGCAGTGTCAAGCACGTGAATGTGCTCAAAATATTTTCAATTCGTTCGAAACTGCGGAAGGTAGGCTAATCCTGCTATTTCTAAATCCATTGTTAAGTGTTTCCAATTTGTCAGCCGATCCGACCCGGGCGCTCCTCTAAAACAATCTTCCTGCTAACAAGGATGCGGGTTCGCTCGTCAGAGCGAGAAGAACAACCGTCCGCTGCGTTCCGGGGCGCGCTAGAGAGGGACTCGTGTTCTCATTCCTAGAAGACGTGCGCTACGCTCTCCGCACGTTGCTCAAAAACCCCGCGTTTACAATTGTTGCGGTAGTGACTCTTGCGCTGGGAATTGGCGCCAATGTAGCCACTTTCAGCGTCGTGTACGGCGTTCTGCTGCGGCCTTTGCCCTTCCCGCATCCGGAGCAACTCGTACGCGTCTTCGACGATCTTCGCGGCCCGAACGAACAGGATGTGGGCATGTCAGCACCGGAGCTCTGGGATCTGCAAGATCGCTCGGGTGTGTTTCAGGATATTTCGGCAGTGGCGCCGAGTAATTCGGCAGTCGGTGGTGGACAGCGGACCGTTCGTGCAGAAAGTCTCGTCACTAGCCCCGATTACTTTGCGTTGCTGGGAACGAAGCCGCAACTTGGCCGCGTGTACACGCAGCAGGATGCCGTCCCGGGATTCCTGGAGCCTGTCGTTATCAGCGACGGCTTTTGGCGCCTCAACTACGGTTCGGACCCGAACATCATCGGCCGCAAAATGCGCCTCGATAATGACATGTACACGATTGTAGGGGTAATGCCGCCGGGCTTTCGCCATCCGGGCCGGACCCTTAATACCGACGTAGACGTCTGGATCGCCACTGGCTTCAACGGGCTTCCGTTTCCTGTTCCAGCACAAAGGTCACTCAGAATGCTCCCCGGTGCTATTGGGCGCTTGAAGCCTGGCTTAACTGTTGCGCAGGCGCAAGCGCAGCTCGATGCCTACGTATTGCAACTCAGCAGACAATATCCCACCGAGTATCCCGTTGCCTCTACATGGGCAGTACGGCTTGTCCCGGTCAAAGAGGACCTGGTAGGCCCACAGCGCACGGAATTGTTCATCCTTTTCGGGGCGGTGGGATTTGTGCTGCTTATCGCGTGCGTGAACATCGCCAACCTTCTTCTGGCACGATCGTCCGGACGGCGGCGGGAGATTGCTATTCGCTTGATAATGGGCGCGAGTCGCGCGCGCCTAGCGCGCCAACTGTTGACCGAAAGCACGCTCTTATCACTGATTTCCGGCATACTCGCCCTAGGCACGGTTCTCTTCTTAAAGAATGCGATCCTAAGCCTTGCCCCCGCGGATATCCCAAGGCTCAATGAGGTAAACGTCAGTGCTGGCGTGCTCTTCTTCGCTTTTCTGATCTCAATACTCACTGGCGTCGTTTTCGGACTGGCACCAGCGCTACAAGCCTCGAATCCCAACCAGATTGAGAATCTCCGGGAAGGCGGCCGCGGATCAGGGACCGGCAGACGCCATAGCCGGCTTTCGCGGGTTCTTGTGGTGTCAGAGCTAGCACTCTCGATTGTTTTGCTGGCCGGCGCGGGACTTCTACTGCGAAGTTTCTGGCGTGTGCTGGAGGTGCGGCCCGGATTCAATCCTCACCATCTGACCACAGTGCAAATCTGGATTCCGATATCCAACAATCCGGCTACCGATCCGTATAGCATCGAGGAGAAGCGCGCCGACTTTCTTCTGGAGGTCTTTCGCCGCGTGTCTGCGCTTCCAGGCGTGGAACAGGCATCGATTTCCGGGAACGACACACTACCCATGAACTCCGGAAGGAACTACTCCCTATTCTCAATTCAAGGGCGTGCCACGGAATCAGAGCGCGGCCCGATTGCGGACATCGCTGTGGTTGACACGACATACTTTCACACCATGGAAGTTCCCTTGATCGCGGGGCGCGATTTCACCGGCTCCGATACGTACAAGACACAACCGGTTGCCGTGATCGATCAAACCCTCGCACGGCAGTATTGGCCGGGCAAAGATCCGCTCGGCCAACAGGTTAAGTTTGGATTTGGACGAGGTACGCAGGGGGTCACGATTGTCGGCGTGGTTGGCGATATCAAGTCGGACGGTTTTGAGGCTCCCAGCGTGCCGCATATTTATGTCGCCTTGGGGCAGTTCGCGCCGGTCAACGCGGTGGTCTTTCTGCGAAGCAGGGGCGACGTGGAACATTTCGGGGAAGGCGTGCGGCAGGAGGTTGAAAGCATTGATCCCAATGTTCCGGTGCACAGTATCAGCTCCATGGATGAAATCATCGCAAGATCCGTAGCTGACCGGCGCTTTTCTCTCGAGCTTCTGGGTGTTTTCGCGGCAGTAGCGCTTCTGCTGGCCGCCATCGGCATTTACGGAGTGATGGCGTATTCCTTCAGCCAGCGTACGCACGAAGTCGGAATCCGTATGGCTCTCGGCGCCCAGCGCTTTGATATTTTACGCATGGCTCTGGGAGAAGGCATGCGGATCGTTGTCATCGGATTGGCTTCCGGTCTCGCCGGAGCTGCGATAATGACGCGATTTCTCCGTTCCATGCTTTTCAACGTTGTGCCAGCCGATCCAATTACTTTCGTTTCTGTCTCGGCTATTCTTGCCGGCGTCGCGTTTTTCGCTTGCTACATTCCGGCAAAGCGCGCAACCCACGTGGATCCTCTTATCGCATTGCGCGAAGAATGAAACAACGTACCTGAAACGGGCAAGCGGCTATTCCTGGCGGAGCGCCTTCAGTGGATCGATTTTGACCGACCTGCGAGCCGGGAGGTAACAGGCGAGCATCGTCACTGCCGCCAGCAGCAATGGTGCCCCGATGAGCAAGCGCAGATCGTCGGTGCCGACTCTAAAGGCCTCGACAAAAATGTTCGTCAGCGCCGAAAGTATTTTTGCTATGGCCACCGCGCCCAAAAATCCCAGAACCGTTCCGACGCTTACTAACGCCGCGCCTTCGCGCAGCACCAGCCGCAGCACTTGCGACCGAGTTGCGCCCAGTGCCGTGCGGATGGCGATCTCCTTACGCCTTTGCGCAACACCGTAGGCCGTGATCCCAGCAAGCCCGATAGCGGCCAATACCAACCCGAACACTCCAATGCCACCGTAGGTTTGAACAGCGAACCGCGTGGAGGACCGGCTGCGATCGAGATGCTCTCTGAGCGTTTGCACATGGAAGAGGTTCAGATTGGGATCGATGGCAGCGATCTCAGTCCGAATGCCGCTCAGCGCATCTGGTCCCGCGGCAGGTCCCGCATCCGACCGCACCATAATGGTGATACCATCGGCGGGCGTCCGCACAAAATCGCGGGGCATCAGCGGCAAGTAAATCACGGATAGGTTGATTCCAATTCCATTCTTCAAGTTGCGGACCACGCCGACGACTTCGTAGGAATATTTTTCGTCTCGAAGGTGCTTCCCGAGGGCATTCCCATTCCCGAAAAATCCGCGCGCCGCGGTCTCGTTCAGGACCGCGGGCAGCACTTTGTTCAACACTACCGGCAAAGAGGAAGTATTCGATCCATCGACGACGCTACGTTGATCGCGCTCCTGGAATTCTCGACCGGCCAGCATCGGCTCGCTGAGCGTGGCAAAGTAGCCCGCGCCCACGGTTTCCTCGATCACAGGCTGCTGCACGCGTGAGGATTCTCCCGCGTCTTCTGCGGTCATCTGCTGGGCTTCATCTTCATCTACGATCGAAAAGGGCGCCTGCGCGGCGAAGGCGATGCTGCGTACGGGGCCGGCGGACTTGAGCCGTTCGAGAAGTTTCTCGAACAAGGCTTGCGCTTTTTCGGGTGCGTAGCCGTCACGCACCGGGTCGATGGACAAGAGATACATCGTGTTTGGATCGAATTTGGTTTGGATGCTGCTTTCATTGCTGATTCCTATGACCAGGAAGGCAGTGACCAGCAGCAGCATGAGCGATGCCGCAACTTGCGCCACCATCAGCAAATTGCGCAGACCAAAGCGCCGGTAACCCGGCAACTGAAGCGCCGAGCTCTCTTTGAGTGCCGGGGTCAGGTCGGCTTTCGTCGCTTGCAGGGCGGGCGCTAGACTGAATCCGAAGCCGCACACCACGGCGAGGCCGAACGCGAAAGCGGCTGCCTTCCAATCCAGTCTGAAATCGGTTTCCACCGGAACTCCCATGGTTGGGCTGAATTGGGAGGTCAACACCATGAGACCATACGCGAGCCCGAATCCTGCGACGCCTCCCAACAGCGAGAGCAAAATCCCTTCGGCCATCATCTGCCGGATAAGCCGGAAACGGCCAGCCCCGATCGCTAGGCGAATCGCCAACTCCTTCCGGCGATTGGCCCCGCGCGCGATCAGCATGTTTGCCAGGTTGGTGCACGCAAGCGTCATAACCAAGCCCGTTAGCAGGAGAAAAAAGCCAAGCAACACGGGCCTCAGTTCACGGGGAAGCGGTACCCTGGTGCCCGCCGGGAGTAAGGTTACGCGTCTGGCTTTGTCCGTGCGGGGCGTCAGGGAACGATCCTGATCATCGAGACGACGTGTGATCGCGTCGAGAGCGGTTTCCGCGGAGTCAATCGTGACCCCGGGCGCCAGACACATCATTGCCAGAAACTCAGCAGCATTGCGTTGATGTAGAACGTCGTTCGCAAGCTCCGGAGCAAGCGCGGCTGGCACTGTGGTCGGGACGAACAGATCGGCCGGATTTATAGAAAAGGCGCCATTGAAATTCTTTGGTGTAATTCCGACAATGGTCGCGATTTGACCATTCAGGCGAAGTATCTGGCCCACGGCATCGGGAGAGGAGTTGAGGCGATTACGCCAGAAGCGGTCGCTAATCACGACAACAGGCGTGTCGCCGGGCTTGTCGAGTTCGGCGCTGAGCACTCTTCCACGCTGGGGTTGCACGCCGAGCACGGAAAAATAATCGGGCGATACCAGTTGGCCGAAGATGCGCTGCGGCTTGGCATTCCCCGCACCCTGAAAGGTTACATTGAAGGGCACGCCGATCTGAAATGCAGCGGCGCCGACAAACAGGTTCTTTTGTTCTCGAAACTGCTCGATATAGTAATACGAAACGGGCTTTTCAGGCATCACCAACTTTTTGGCATTCGCCGCCGCCGGCAGATCACGAAATAGCAACGCCCATTTCGAGCTGTACACGTTTGTCGTCAGCCCAATGCTGAGTCCCATCGAAATGATACCGACCAGCGCAAAGCCCGGTGACTTAAGCAGCGCTCGCAACGCATACCGCATATCGCCGCGCATTTCGCTCAGATACTCGAGCGGCACGCGAATCGCGATGTCCGCGATTGGCTGGATCAGCCCGGCGGCTCCGTGTCTTTTGGCGATCTCTTTTACGACGTCTTCCCCGAGTTGCATCACCTCTGTGCCATAAGCCAATTTGAATTCGTGAGGAAAAGCTTGCGCCAGCCGCCGGTAGATCCGCCACGCGAAATTCATTCCGTCACCATGGCTTGGGCTCGCTTTACACGAATGATGCGAACCAATTCCTGCAGACGCTCACATTCGGCGTCAAGGACACGTCTGCCGAGTGCCGTCAGCCGATAATAGCGGCGTCGCGCGTCGTCCAACTCTGGCGCGGGCCGTTCGTCCGATTCCTCGATCAGCTCCGCCTCGATGAGCCGCTTGATCGATCCATAGAGCGTCGCCGGCCACAATCGCACCTTCCCCGTAGTGCGATTCAGGACTTCCTGCATGATGCCGTAGCCGTGTTGCTCTTCACCCGCGAGCGAGAGCATGATGTGAAACCAATGGGTCTTAAGCGGAAGGAGCCTTTGAACATCAATCTCAGTCATATTCATATCTATATCACGCCATATCTATATATGTCAAGAGTGTCGACCTGCGGATTGCCCGTGTGTTTGGCCTTTCGGTTAGGTGGAAGTATTATTCATATCGCAGGGCGACAAGGGGATCGGTTTGAGAGGCGCGTCGGGCGGGCAGGAGGCAGGCTGTCAGGCCCGCCGAAACGACGATGGCGACAACGGCAGCGAAAGTGGCCGGGTCTGTGGCGGAAACACCAGAGATTTGGCTGACCAGAAAGCGCGTGAGTGCGTAACTGGCGAATACGCCTGTTAAAATACCGGCCAGCACCAGGCGGAGGCCGTTGAGAAGCACGAGCCAAAGAATATTTTTCTGTTGCGCGCCCAAGGCCATGCGAATGCCGATTTCGTGAATTTGCAAGGAGACCGTGTAAGCCATCACGCTGAATATGCCGATGACAACCAAAAGCAATCCGACGGAAGCGAAGGCTCCCATAGTGACGAGTTCAAACTGCGGGCCTCGATAAAATTCTCGGAGCGAACCTTCAAGAGTGCCAGACTTGATGACCAGGACACCGGGATCCAGAGCCCGCACTTCTTGGCCGACGCTCCTCAGAAATGAGTTTGGGTCTACGGCGGTTCGGACCAAAAACGTGCGCCAGCTAAACCCTTGCACGCTGTAGGGGATAAACACTTCCGGAAAAGCCTGCCAGGAGTCGGGGCCGCGCGTCTTGTAATCGCCCACGATTCCAACTATCTCAAAATAGATGTTATG
>DATDHE010000137.1:0-13574 GCA_036521695.1 Candidatus Acidiferrum sp.
GATGCGTTGTCCATTTCCTATAAGGACATGTCGCAGCAAGAGGCTCTTGCTGTAATCGCTCGGAGGACCAGCGATTTGCGTCGAGGCGTGGCATGGGCCGAGGTATATAAGCGGTACTCGGAGGAGTTCAGCTTCAACCCAGACCCCAAGAATGGAGACAGCACGAAAATCGGGCTTTACGGGCGTCTTGTCGTTTTCCCGGACCCGGCTCTGGGGAGCGGCCGTATGGCCACCGTAACTTATTCATCGGGTGGGTCTCAGCAAGAAGTGGATGAATGGGAGGGAACGCCCCTGCCGAGTCGTCTGTGGCGTTTAGCCCGCTTCGACCCTGCACATCTTCCGACGCTTCTCGACGAGGCCAGCGTCGGCGATGTGGTCTCGCTGCCAAGCGAATTGAATCACGAATATGTGTTGTATCAGGTCGAAGAAATCTATAAGGGCGACGCCGAGAATCGTCCACACTAATGGGTGAGTCCTGCGCTCAGTGGCCAAGCTCCTGGTCGCATAATCGGACAGCTGTCCGGATACCGGGTTAATGGACGTAGACAGGCTATTTGAAAACCATGTGTGCAACTTTGGTTTCAAGATTCCAATAGATGATCGCGTAAGCAGTGAGATCGAACGCCAGGTGCGTGACCATCAGCGTCCAGATTCGCCCTGTAACCGCAAAGATCGTTCCGAAAACAAGCCCGACGATCGTGGCTTGCTCCGTTCCGGAAAGCCCTTGCACCCTATAGTGGGCCAGCCCAAATAGCACTGAAGTGATTAGCACAACCGCTGTTTTTGCGCCTACGCCGTTTCCAAACAACTTGCCAAAGCGTTCAAAGAGGTAGCCGCGGAATACAGTTTCTTCTCCGAAGGCTGCGAAAGCAAGGATTGTGAGCAGAAAGCCCAGGATGGCACCGCGATTCCCCACCAGGTCGTGAAACGCACGATTGATCGGCGGGGCGCCGAGAAGCGGCATAACGATCGCCTTCATCAGCAATTTGAACGCACTGCCAAAAGCGATCCCGGCGATGACGCTTCTGATCCAACTCCTTGGGCGCGTGTAGCCGATTTCCCTCCACGGCGTCCGCGACCGCCAAACCCACAGCACTACCAGGGCGGCACCGAGCGGCACGTAAATCAAAGTGGCCGTCAAGATGATGATTATGGCGAGGATTCCGGCAAGTCCGAACCCTCGCAGCTCCACAGCGGAAGCGTCCTCCGCTGGCTTTCCCGCCTCGGCCTCAAGCGCGGAACCTGGCACCGCCAATTTTGATACGTCGTCTGTCATCGGGAGGAACTCGCCAGATCACTGTTCGCCGCAGGAAGTTATTCTAGCACCGGGAAATTTCATTAGATTCACCCAAGTTGCGCGTGTCAATCAACCGCGGAATCATAACCCAGTGCCCGATAAGTCGTGCCGGGAAACCGGTAAAGTCAACTTGCGCTTGAATCAACTTCTCCTGTTTTGCGGTCAAAATCAGGCCCTGACGCGATTACTCGACTCCAAAATGTTCTTTCAGAAGCCTGTCAAGATGCCGCCAGAGTGTAACTGTGTACCCAGAACGCCGCTGGGAAGGCTTTAAATTCACGCCAATTTGGCGAAGCCTGTCGTCGGGCCGCTCTTTGGCCCGGACCGCGCCAATCATCAACTGAGAAATCAGGTGGTTGGGTCTGGATTTAGCATCACGTCGTACGCTTACTGCCGCCAAGTTCTTGGGTATCTTTTCTCCGACCCACTCTAGAAGCTCGAAGATTGGCGAAGTTCCCCCTCTATCTTTGTGATGACCGATTACACGGAAGACGACTGATTGGCCCGAGACAAGTCGGTATGAAATGAGGTCGCCAACTAACCAATCGTTGGAATCTTGGAAGCGTTTTGTGATGCGCTTTTCTGGAGGTTGCGGTGAAGTTAACTGGGCGCGAAGCTTGTCAAGTACTGCTTGGCGCTTCTTATGGTCACGCGAACTTGCGGTCCACCGTGCGAGGTCGATTCCACTATCTATTATGTTGAGGGCACGCTGTAAGACAAGGCTCTTCCAGTCTGCCGTTGTCCCATTGGGTTGCGGCCAAAGCAAGCCAGAATACAGGGCCTTCATGGGGGTCGTCCAAAGTTCCCGACCACTTGTCAAGGAGTCTTTTAGTGGCATCGGTTCCACTTAACCCGTCACCGATGAAGTCAACGTAAGTGTCCCGAACATCGCATGCAGTATCGTCGGAAAAAGTCCCAGTTCCCCATGCGCCCATGATTACGTACAACTTAACATGGTGTTTCGATGACTCGCCGCGGGCAGATGGAATCCACCTGCCTGGTTTGTCGCATTACCAGGACCGCAAATATGCGGGAGTCGAAGCGGTCAGTTCGATGCTTGTCTCGTCTCCGGCGTGGGCCGGTACAGCTTCGCGATGTCCTCGTCTGTCCGGTTTCCATGAATCTCGATTTTCGCGAGTTCTGTTTCGAGGGCTTCTAGTTCGCCGAGCGTCAGTTCGACGTCCGATGCGCCTAGATTCTCTTCAATGCGTTGCATTTTGCGCGCGCCCGGGATGGGGACAATGAACGGCTCTTTGGCCAACATCCATGCGAGCGAGATTTGGGCTGGCGTGGCTCGCTTTGCATCAGCGAATTTTCGCAGAAGGTCGACAAGCGGTTGGTTCGCGGCAACATTTGCGGCGGCAAAGCGGGTAATCACTCGGCGGACGTCGTCGCCTTGATATTGCATTTCGGGGCGCACTTTCCCAGACAAAAATCCGCTGGCCAAGGGAGAAAATGCCACGAATCCGATACTCAACTCTTTGCAGACCGGGATGACGTCTCGCTCGAACATGCGCTCCATCATGGAGTATTCACTCTGAACGGCCGCAAGTGGAGTTATGGCGTGGGCGGGGCGGATTTGCTCCACAGTTGCTTGCGACAGCCCCCAGCCGAGAATTTTCCCTTCGCTAATGAGCTTACCCATGCTTCCCGCGACCTCTTCGACCGGTACGTCAGGATTTACACGGTGCTGGTAGTACAACTCGACGTGGTCGGTTCCAAGGCGTTTGAGTGAAGCGTCTAGGTGCTCGCGTATTTGCTTTTCAGCAGGGTTAGGCGTAGTGCTTTTGCCGACCCGGAACTTGGTAGCAATGACGACCTGATTGCGCATGGGGCGCAGTGCCTCGCCGACCAGCACTTCGTTATCGCCCGCAGCGTAACCTTCCGCTGTATCGAAGTGGGTGCAGCCATGCTCGAAGGCGTGTCGAATCAGGTGAAGGGACTCGTTGCGCTCGGGTACGGCCCCATATCAGTGGCTGAGGCCCATGCATCCCAACCCGACGGCCGACACTTCGATGTTCCTAAGTTTGCGGGTCTTCATAAGCTCTCTCCCCTATCCGCTTTGCATGCACTCTGACTGCTCTTTCGGATTTTACTGGCTAGACAATGACAAGGCCTTTGCCGAAAGGCAAGATTTGAAAATTCTCCCTCAGTTTTGTTGCGTGTTTACACTCGTCGCCGCCCTGAGTCTATCGTGCAGTTGCTTGTCAATGCCTGATTTGTCGGTTACCGGAAAAATGGCTCCTAGTGCGAACTTCGGCGATACCCGGTTTATCGGGACTTGAGGCACGCTTCGCGGTCAGGCTGCACCGCAATCTCTGTTGCGCACGTCATATAGGTGTTAGAAAACAATTCGCGCGACAGTGAGACCTATTGAGAATCGAACATTAGCCAACCAAGATGAATCAGCCGCACAGGACTTACGCGTTGGGGTTTCTGCTTACCTCAGTGGCCGCTTGTGCGCTCAACGCGCAAGCTCCCATCGATAACACTCCGACCAAACAGGTCTCTGCGCCTCAGATTAAAGTCGAGACGCGCGTCGTGCTTGTGGACGTCGTGGTGACCAATCACAAGGGCGAATCAATCCCTGATCTGCAGCGATCCGATTTCGCGATCACCGAAGATGGCAGGTCGCAAGTGATCTCAGCTTTTGAGGAACATAAGCGCGTCAGTGCGGAACCGAAAAGCCTCCCTCCGCTGCCAGCCAATGTCTATACGAACGCGCAAGCTGTGAAGCCTAGTGATTCCGTAAATATTCTCTTGATCGATTTATTGAACACCTATCCGTGGTTCCAAAAGGATGTCTGTAACCAGGCCATCAAGTATTTGAAATCGGTGCCTCCCGGAACGAGGCTCGCTATTTTTACGCTGAATGCCGACCAATTGCGGCTGGTTCGCGGATTTACCACGGACTTCTCCGGGCTTTCCGCCGCTCTTGATGACAAAAAATCGGGCGTCATCCCGGAATCCGATTGGCTGAACCCCACGCCCTCGCGCCAGGGCGCCGAACTCAAAGGCCTGGAAAACATGATCATGATGCAAGCCTCGCCGGCAGCCACTAACGCAGTAAAGCAATACCTCGGCGAAGAAACCGCTACCCGGACGGCCGCCCGCAGTGAATTAACACTGGAAGCGTTTCAGCATCTCGCCCGTTACCTCGCTGGAATCCCTGCGCGCAAAAACGTTGTCTGGTTGGCGAACACTTTCCCGATCAGCTTTGTCCCCGACGAAGACAGAATTCATGCGGCCAAACATCAGGAGCAGGTTCAACAGACCTCGGATATGCTTACCGCCGCGCAGGTCGCTATTTATCCGGTATCGGCCCGTGGTCTTGCGGGCGACCCGAGATTCGATGCGTCCAAATTGGAACCGGGTTTGTTGGAAGAATTGCGGATCACGCAAATTGCCATAGAGACTGTTGCCGAAGAAACCGGCGGGCGTGCGTTTTACAACACGAACGGACTAGACGCGGCGATGGGCCGCGCGGTGGATGAGGGTTCCCACTACTACACGTTGGCCTATTCCCCGACCAATAGCAAGACCGATGGCAAGTACCGGCGCATCGATGTAAAAGTCCCTGAAGAAAATTACAGGCTTTCTTACCGTCGCGGCTACTACGCCGACAAGCCTTTGGCGCGGGACGGTACCGAGGAAACCGCCGAAAAGGTGTCCGATGACCCACTGATCCCCCTCGTCGGCTTTGGCATGCCCAATTTCGATCAAATCACCTACGAAATTCGCGCGCTTCCCGTTCAGCCTCAGCCTGCTCCCGACGCACATCGCGCCGGCCTCAACACCGAACTGAAAGGTCCTTTCACTCGTTACGGCATCGACGTTTCAGTTTCACTGCGCGACTTCGCCTTCGAAACGACTCCCGATGGCGTGCACCACGGACGAATCGAAGCAATGCTAGTCGCCTACAATCGCACAGGGAAAGTCGTGAACATCGCCAAACTCAACAGCAGGTTGGCTCTAAAACCCGAAGATTACTCGGCGTTGCAAGCAAGAGGTCTCCCATTTCATTTGGAAATCGATGTCCCAACTGGGGACATCTACCTCCGCACCGGCGTTTACGATCTCGGTTCCGGCAACGCTGGCACGTTTGGATTCCCGCTAGCCGCGGAGCGCCCGACTCCCGGCGTGACCAAGTAGATGAAGGAACCTAGCCGTCTGCGAGTGATGTCCGTGCCTGGTAAGTCGTGCCAGAAAGTTGGTACTAGCTCCCATTTCCCAGGATTGACATTATCTTGACAAGACGAAGATTACGACGACCACAAAAACAAAAATTGCAGTCCAGAGGACTGCTATCACAGCAAACTCAACTTTTTCTAATTTGCGTGGACGACGCGTGGTCAAAACCACGTTGCTCCTGTCCCACCAAAAGAAATGTCCGAACTCTCGACCGTGGATGAGGACAACAAGCCCTGCAGGAACGAAGCTAACGATTGCAAGCAACGAGCTCAGACGGGATAAGAACCACGACCTAGCAAGCACCTGATGGATTCCAACCCACATAAACCCAATGAACAGCGAGGCGGACATGACCTTGTATTGGTGCTTGAGCATGAAGGTCCGAAAGTCGAAGCGCCGGTGTTGTTGCTGACCCTCTGTCATAGAGCCCAATTATCACACGCAATGCGGCAGCAACAAGGCTACTACCTGGTTTGTCGTGCCGCTTACCGGAAAGGTTGCTACCAGTACCCGCTGGACGGTCTGCTTGTAGGCGCTGCCCTTGGCCCGCCGCCACTGCTGATAATCTTCGCGTTGCTTGCTCACGGTCATCTTGAATTCCCGGGCACCTTCAAGGGTACAGGTTCCCTGTGGACTTTCTCGATTTTGGTCTCCACTGTTTCTTTTGGGCTATACGTGGCCCTGCTGAAAAGAAAAAGTTGCTGAGTGGAGCACGCTTGCGCGTTTCTTGTTCCCAATCCGGTTAGATCTCGAAAACCGGACTTGTAGACCAGTTCGATTTTGGCACACCCATTGGCGCATTTTTCAGCACGGCGAGCCTATCGGAATGTACGATGAGTAGACTCCTGGCCCGAACCGGCGGTGGGATTTTATGCCGGACACGGACTCCCAGGAGAGCGAAGACCTCATGACCATCCTCGCCCGCTTAGAGCACTGGAGGGAGCAAGGCGCGATATCGCCGGAGCAGCAGGCGTATTTGGCGAGCCTCTGCCGAGGAGAACCCTTCTCCCTTTTTCTTGAGCTGAACGTTTTTCTCTATGCTGGTGTACTGGCGTTTGTTGCCGGACTTGGCTGGACTGTCGCCACCTGGTCGCAACAACTCGGTGACGTTCTCGTCCTGGCCATTCTCTCCACCATCCTAGCCGCCTCTTTTTGGTACTGCTTTTCCCGAGCGCCCGCTTCGTCACTCGCGGAAACGCCTGCACCGACTGCGGTTTTCGACTACGTGCTTTACCTCGGCAGCCTCGTCTGGTGCGTAGAACTCGCTTACCTGGAGAACCGGTTCCACGTGCTCTCCGGACAATGGGATTTCTATCTCTTGGCGACCGCAGTCTTCTTTTTCTTCCTCGCTTATCGGTTCGACAATCGCTTCGTGCTTTCGCTCGCTTTGTCGTCACTTGCCGGATGGTTCGGGCTGACGATCTCGCACTGGCCGTCCCATCAGGACGCGGCGTATCGTCAATATGCCCTTTTCTATTGCCTGCTGGTCGGCCTCGGCGGGGTGCTTCTTCAGCAGCGCGGTCTAAAACCGCATTTCTTCGGCACGTATCTGAACATTGTGGCCAACGTTTTGTTTTGGGCATTGCTCTCGGGCGTGTTCAACCGGCAAGGCTACGGGGTATGGTTTCTGGCCCTGCTTCTCGCCTGTGGCGCGTCTCTCGCCGGGGGCCTGGCGCGCCGGCAGTTTGCCTTCGTTGCCTATTCCGCGGTCTACGGCTACGTAGGTGCTAGCTCGATACTCATCCGCGGCATCACTGACGAAATTCTTGTCTTGGGCTATTTCGTGATTACCGCAGTCGCAATGCTTGCAGTGCTGGTCCAGGTCGCGCGCCGCTTCGGAAGGCCAGGGTGAGACTCTACACTACATCCAGCGAAGAGACTCTGCGCGCCCGCAAACTCCTGGCGGACTGGGCCGGCGAGGGCTTCCTCACCAAGGCGCAGTACCAGCGTCTGGAGCACGAAACGGTCTCTGAGCTGTGCACTACCAACATCTTTCTGCGGCTGATCTTGTTCCTCTTCACCCTGATAAGCGTGGGTGCCGCCGCCGCACTGTTCTTCAGGGTTTTTCTTTCGCGGCCATCGGAGCAAACCACTGGCATTTTCCTCCTGATTTTCGCTGCCGTCTGCTACGCCGCCGCCGAAATCGCCGTTTCCCAAGCCCATCTGTATCGGTATGGGATCGAGGAAGCGCTCCTCGTCTGCTCGGTTGGTTTTCTTTGTGCGGGAATGCAGGCCGCTCTTTTCAGCGGCAGGCCTTATTCGCCTAAGCCGGACGGAGTCCAGTTTCTGGTTCCCGCGGCCGGCGCCGTCTTTTCGCTCTGGATCTGGCGCCGCTTCGGGCTACGGTATGCATTTCTCGCCGCAATGGTCTTCGCCCTCTTTCTGCCAGGCTACTGGACCTTGTCCCACTCGGCGCGGCATGTGCTCGTCGCCTTGCTCTATGCAATCGGGCTCGTCTGTGTAACCGCGGTACGTTCCCGCCACCACTTCGATTACGTCGAAGATGATTATTCGCTCGTCGAAGCGTTCCTCTGGCTTGGCATCTACCTGGCCATCAACCTCCAGCTTTCGTCGTTGGACCTGCGCGCGCAGTGGTGGGGCGTTGGCACTACGGCCGCCTTTGAATTCGCGAGGTCGTTCTACTGGACCACGTGGGTGCTAATCTGGTGTCTGCCGCCCGTCGTACTCGCGCGTGGGGTTCGCCAGAAGGACCGCTTCGTCATCGCGGTGGGCGCGATTGTCGCCATCCTGACCTTTGTCTCCAATAAACCTTATCTTGGCTGGCCGCGGCATACTTGGGACCCGATGCTTCTGGGCATATTGTTGACCGGCGTTGCACTGTTCATTCGACGCTGGCTTGCTGTTGGCCCGGGCGGAATTCGTGGCGGCTTTACAGCCGCGCGCCTATCGGGAAAGGACAAACAGTGGATGAATACCGGCTCCGCCGTATTGGGTCTGATAACACCTCAGTCAATAACGCCGAGCCCGCAAACAAGCAGTGCAGACTTCCACTTCGATGGGGGAGCTTCGGGAGGCGGAGGTGCCGGCGGCGATTTTTGAAGCGCACTCAACGGCCGATTACATCCCGGTTGACGAGCAATTCGTAAGTTGAGAATTTCACTCACACACGCATACAAAATTCAGCAACCCACCATGCAGAGAAGATGGAGAAGAAGGCAAGTAAAACTCGGCTTGCCAGACTTGCCAATTAAGGGCCCCGTGAAAACAGCTAAGTGATTGTGGCGCCTTGCCTTAGCTTATTTTCCCACTGTTCGCAACCAGGAGGCCGGGGGTTCGAATCCCCTCTCGTCCACCAGATTTTAAAGAACTTAACCGACTTTTCGGAATTGCAAAAGTTTGCCAGGTTGCCATTTGAGGCCTCCGCGGCTGCCTGCTGGTGGCCGGGCAGCGCAAAGCCAGTCCCCGTTTTCTCTGCCCATCGCAAACGCCATTCGCGCTGTTTCAGGAGTTTTTTATACACCTCGGACACGTGCGATTTCGCGTGTCCTGACCAGGTGTGTTGCAAGGCCGCCGGAACTTCCGCCGTCGCTGTCAGCGTTGCAAAGACATGTCTCCAGAGATTCCTTGAGTTGGCAATGAGAACATCGGAAGTTCGGCCTCACGCAAACACAGAGTGATTGGTGTAGGTGCGAGTTGGGGCAGCCCGTGCGACGGAGGTGCCCTTCACGGTACCGCCTGAAAGCGTGCTCACCCGCCTTCCACCCGGTGACTCCGGGTGTGTTAGAATTTCTGATCTGGAAGCCGCGAAGCGCCACGCCGAGGCCTCTCAGCGCCGACTTGATGCATCGAAGGGCCGATGCTGTGCCTCCGTTCTCAATCTCACCTTCCGGATCAGAGGTGAAAGACGAACGGCAAATCAGGCCTGAAATCGACGTGCTCCTTGCGTAGACCAGAATCGAATTCAATGTTGAGAAGGGCTGTCTCTCCAAGATTGCACTCGCTATGGTTTTCTTTTAGTCGGTGCAGGTTCGCATCCCGCCTGAAGCTTCCGCACTGCAGGAATACGCGCGCGTTTCTTCGCGCGCCGAGATTTTGTTTTCGCACTTGATGTCCGAAGATGTGTTTCCCGAAGTTCATCCATAAATTCTGCCCGCAGTTCAGGCCCACCTTCTTCCAGGGTGCGAGCCAGACCCTGCAACGTAGAAGCTGGCAAATACTTGTGTCCCCACGCGGCCATTTCCAACAGAAGAGGAAGCAGTGCTATGCCTTTTTCCGTAAGACTGTAAATCGCTTTCTGTTTATGGGTGGCGTCACCAGACCTGACAATGATCCCTTGCTTGGCAAGCCTTTGCAGTCGATCGGCTAAGATATTCGATGCAATGCCCTCCATAGACTTGGTTAGGAGCTCGCGGAAATGCCTTCGATTAACGAAAATGATGTCGCGGATGATGAGCAGAGTCCATTGATCGCCAAACATTTCGACCATTCGGTTGATAACACATTCTGATCTGTGATCCCTGCGCACGCCGCCTCCACTTCGAATGAGCAAAGCCTCTTTCCATGATATAACAACTAGTTGCATTTACGAACTAGTTGTGGTACGCTCCCCTGAGCAATGCGCCCCAGATGCTACCTGCTCTAATCATAAGCATGATAGGAACTAGTGCAACCTCAACGCTCCTTTTCTTCCGGGACACTCCGAGAGGCCTCTGTCTGGAAAGTGGTCCGACGCAAGAACTGCTCCGGCGCTTCACGCGCTGGACCTGTTTTCCACGAAGCTCGTGATGTGAATGAGATTGCTGTTACATTTCGGTACCAAGCCATGATTCCGCAAGATGTTTCAGATTGTCTTTGTAGGTACGGGTTACTGTATATTCTTTGCCACCGCAAACCCGCACCACGTACACACCCGTTACACAGCGCCGGAGCTCCTCAATATGAACTCTGTTCACCAAGACGCATCGATGAATCCGGATAAATCCGAAGGGATTAAGTTTCTCCGCTATGCTCGAGATGGATTCCCTTATCACGTACGTGCCCGACGTGTGGCATAGCGAAACACAGTTGCCGTCCGCTTCGAGAGCAATGATCTTCGTTGGATCCACAAAAACGATCTTCCCTTTTGCTTTGATTGCTATCCGCGGCGATCGGCTCGCAGCAAAAGTTTGTGCGTGGAGCGAGGTTTCCATCAAGTCCGCGCTCGGAGCTGTTTGATTAAGAAGACTCGGCGCGGTGCAATCGAGTGCCTTATCGAAAAGTTCTCGCCGTCGCGTCTGGCGAGGCACAAGTATTGCAAGCTGTTCGTTCCACGAGATTCCACCCATTCAGCCGGCGATCCTGGGGACGAAATATCGTCAGACATTTGGCGTGCGTGACAACGGAGCGTCATTGTGTCGCTCTCACCTCGGAGTTGCCCTCGCATCCTCAAATCGGTCTTTATGGCCGGAAGACTGGTCAACGCCGTCCCCGTTCCGGTACCGCCCTCGTCCGTACCATCCAACACCCACCGCCAGACACGAAGTCCATCTTGACGATAAACTTTTGCATGCTTCCCGGACCTCACCAGCCGATTTAAGACCGTGGTTACCGAAGTCAGAGCATTCTTGTGCTGACGCAGAGCCGTCGGAATGCGTTGCCGGACCAGTTCACAAATCTCTCGTGCACTTAAAGCACGCTCACATTGCATTAAGATCGTGCGGCGAGCATTGGGTTCACCCCGGCTGGCGCCTCGCTCCTTTCCGGTCGCCCAATTCCGACAGCGTCATTCAATAGATCATCACCGAACATCTTAGCTATCCGAATAATCCACTTGATGGTGAACCTCAGCCCGTTGCCCAGGGTAGCTCACTCAGAAATTCTTATGCGACTTTAGCGACTTGATGAACTAGCGAGTTGCTATTGAAGTGTTCCACCAAATCCTTCTTCGGGGCGACCGTAGCCGAGCGATCCGGGGCAAACGACACCACGGGCCTCTCCATATCGATGTTTATACCACAACTGGTTGTTATAAACAACTAGTTGTATATTGCGACTGCTACACCTCGCTGCAGATAGTTCCTCCTTTGTTCCATAGACTGTCGTTGCCAAAATCCCTTTTTTAATAGAGAAGTGTGCCGCGTTTCCGCATCCGGTCTGCGAGCGAAGGTGATTCAGACCAATGTTTTCGTGCAGATCGCACTACATCGCGTTTAGTCCAGAGCGGATTCCATTCATGCCGTCACTAAACGTTCAGATAGCCGGCTTTTCGGCGAAGGGTGATGGCATCTCAAATGCTCACTTCATATACCCCATGTAGGTTTGATTGATGGGCAGGACCATGACTTCACAAGAGGAGAAGAAGAGATATGAGCACGCTTAGGCAGTTGCGGAATTTATGGATACCGGGAGTTGCCACGCTTGTCCTGGGTAGCTTCAGCAGTGCGGTTGCTCAAACAAGCTACAAAATTACGGATTTGGGTATTAACAACACCAAAGACAACTTCAGTATGGCCATGGGCCTCAATAATCAAGGCTGGGCGGAGAACATGGATGGCACCGTCAACCCACCCGAGAATAGTACATCTACGACAGTTGCCAGGGGCCGCGCGGTGATCAGCATCTATGGATTCAACATCGACCTGGGCACGCTGGGCAAACCCGGCGCCAACAGTTGGATCAACTGGGGCGGCATCAACGACCCTGGGGAAGCCGTTGGTATGTCCGAAACAGCTGAACCAGATCCGAACGGCGAAGACATTTGTGGTTTCGGCACACACCTTATCTGCGTTCCGTTTCTTTGGCGAAACGGCCGCATGAGCGCTCTCCCGACCCTGGGCGGCAATAACGGGCAGGCCAGCGCCATCAACAACCGCGCAGAAGTGGTAGGATTTGCCGAAGACGGCGCTGTGGACCCGTCGTGCCCGGCCGGCATAACAAATAATCGGGTTGCGCTGCCCGTGCTGTGGGAAAAAGGCGCCGCCAAAGCTCTTCCTTTGGCGAGTGGCGATATAGACGGTGAGGCGTTCGGGATCAACGATCAAGGCCAAGCCGTAGGCTATTCGGGAAACTGCCCTTCAGCGACCCACGCCGTGATGTGGAAAGACAACACTGTTCTCGTGCTTCAGGATCTCGGCGGTGCGGGCTCCAATTTCGCCTACGTCATTGACAGCCGGGGCCAAATCGCGGGGCAAGTCGGCACTGCGGACGGCACAACCTTCTATTCCGCGGTTTGGCTGAGTGGCGCGGACGGCCCAGTCACCAACCTCGGCGTGCTGCCGGGAGATTTTGCCGGCTTCGCTACCGGCCTCAACAACCGGGGCCAAGTGGTGGGAAACGACTTTAACTCCAGCTTCGACTGGACCCACGGCTTCATTTGGCAGGAAGGCGTGATGACCGATCTGAACACGCTCATTCCGTCGGATTCCAACCTCTCCATAATTTCCGCTAGCAATATCAATGACCGCGGACAAATCTCGGGTATGGGAACGGTAGTCGCCGGACCTCATACTGGCGAGATCCACGCCTATCTTTTGACCCCCTCGGACGAACGCATAGCCTCGTCGATGGCAGATTTCCTACGTACACACTCGCATGCCAATCTGCCCGGGAATGCTTGCAACCACGGTTTGCAGAGATTCGGACCTGGCCGATTCCAGAAATAGAGGATCTCGTGACCCGAGAATGTGCCTCGGCCATTCTCGGGTCAATTTCCCTAGTGCGAATGCATACAGCGCTGGACTCGTCGACCTCTTGTGCTGTGCACGATTTTAGGTTCTTCTTGGGAAAGAGTTGGGAAAGAAGTCTAACCGTCAAAACATCGGTTAAGTCGCACAGAATCAACGGGCCGTGCATTTTTGTATGTTCTCATAACCCAAAGGTTGCAGTACAAATCTGAATCGAACTGGCAACAGCCTTTCGCCATTGAGGTCAGGTCCAATAGATCAACCCGCGTCCGAAGCTTGTAGCAAGAATCCGTAAACGCTTTGAACTGGCGGTTGTAGTTCGCCAAATCGTCGTGCACCACATTAAAAGAATTTCTTTCTCCTTGGCGGAGGTTCTTCGGTCTGGGATTGCATGCTGCTTCGTCGATCCGCGAAAATGCTCGCAGAGAACCTGGACTGTGCCTGGCCGGGTTTCAAAAAAGAAT
>DATDHE010000138.1:0-51790 GCA_036521695.1 Candidatus Acidiferrum sp.
CAAAGCGGTGAGGACGTTTTCGTCCATTTCTCCGCGATCGTGGCTGATGGCTACAAGTCGTTGAACGATGGCCAAGCGGTTGAATTCGAAGTGACCAAGGGCCCCAAGGGTCTGCAGGCCTCGAACGTCCAACCCCTCTAATTCCACTTCACAAAAATACAAAACGGGCGGTGCGCTTCGGCGTCCCGCCCGTTTTTGTATTTTGGTAGAACAGACTTCGGACTGTGATCTGATCCAGCCTCCACAATCATTGCGCGAGCCCGCCGCTGAGTTGGATCGTTTCTCCCGTCACCCAAAGTCCCGCATCGCTCGCCAAAAAGCATACGACCTCCGCGATGTCCTTCGGAGTTCCCAGTCTCTTGCTCGTTCAATCCAAGCACCCTTTGAGTGATAAAAACTCCAAGCAACGAGAAGCCGTCTGGGGGGAGGCCGCCAAAGCCATGTCCGGCAAGCTCCGTCCTACGGATTCGATTTATAACCTCTCACCCGAACTTTTCGCTATCGTTTTACCGGAAACCGATACGCTCAATGCCAAGCGCGTCGCCGTCCGGCTCCAGGAACAGCTTCAAGCAGTCCGAGCGAAGTTTGACCTATCTTTGGACATCAGCGTCCACAATTTTCCGGAGCACGTGCAGAGCTCCCATGAACTGGAAGACATCGTAAAGTCTCAGCTTCCCGAAAAGCGGAAATGGGAGCTGCCCGTTGAACCACAACCAGCCTAGTGTATTAAGGAACTTGCCGAGTTCAAGCGATCAGGCGAGCGCTTGTTTCAAATCGGCGATCAAGTCTTCAGCATTTTCGAGTCCAACGGAAACTCGCACCGTGCCAGGACTTACATTCGCGCGCCGCAACTCTTCGGCGCTCATGTTGTAGTGCGAACTGTAGATGGGAAGGATAACGAGCGATTCGACGCCGCCGAGGCTTGCCGCCAACAAGAACAAACGCACACGGTCGCAGAACCGGCGCGCTGCAGCCAATCCGCCCTTCAAATCAAACGCCATCATTGTGCCGAATCCGCGCATCTGCTTTTTTGCGAGCTTGTGATCTGGGTGAGATGCCAGCCCCGGATAGTGCACGCGCGCCACTTTCGAGTGCTTCTCGAGGAATTTGGCAACGGCCATTGCGTTTTTGCACTGCCGTTCCATGCGCACTCCCAGCGTTTTCATTCCGCGAATGAGCAGGTAAGCTGCCTCCGGATCCATGGAGCCGCCGAGGTAGATCACCATGTGGCGGATACGCTCCATCCAATGCTGGTTGCCCACGGCGACGCCGGCGATGACGTCAGAGTGGCCGGCCATCGCTTTCGTAGCGCTGTGCACCACGATGTCGTACCCCATCGCCAGCGGATTTTGCAGAACGGGCGTGGCGAAGGTGTTGTCGATGATCGCAATGAGTTTGTGTTTTTTGGCGAAAGTAATCGCCTTGTGCAAATCCACGAGACGCAGTGTCGGATTCGTCGGCGTCTCTACGTAAAGACACTTAGTGCGCGGCGTGGCGAGCTCTTCCAGCCCGGCCAGATCGGTGTCGACCTGATGCACCTTGATTCCCATGTCCGGGAAAACGTCTCGCATCAGCCGGTAGCTGCCGCCATAAACCTGCGCCGTAGAAATTAGTTCATCGCCGCACTTTAGGACGCCCAACAGTGCGGAGGATATTGCCGCCATGCCAGAGGCCGTGACTACAGCAGCTTCTCCGCCTTCCAGCGCCGCGATCTTTCCCTCCGCAACGCTCAAAGTTGGGTTGCCGTACCGCGAGTAGATGTACGCTTTGCTCTTGCCTGCGGCCCACAACTTCATTTCCGCCGTCGAGGAAAAGGTAAACGTCGAGGTGCGGCAAATCGGTGTGCCCACGGGCGCGCCCACGCCGTGGCGCGGCGGTTCACCGCCGTGAATGGCTAGCGTTTGTGGACCGAGTGTTTGCGGGCTGTGCTTTTGAGCTGGCTTGTTTTTCATAACACCACCATTTTGGGGGTGTGGCTCGCACCAGCAAGCACCAATTTGGCGCCGGGCAGCCGCTTATGAACATTCTTAGGATGGGCGATGCAAAGGCTCGAGCAGAATCCTAGGAAAACTAGCCTTCTTCTTCTGCGGCTTCGCCGTGAGCCGGTTTGTGCGCGTCGATCACTTTTTGCGCCAGCTCGTTGGGCACATAGTCGTAGTGGGAAAACTCCATCGAGTACGTCGCGCGTCCCTGCGTTTTGGAAATGAGGTCGTTGGCATAACTCAGCATTTCCGAAAACGGGACCTGCGCTTTGATGACTACGTTGTGGCCGCGCGCTTCGCTGCCCGCGATGCGGCCACGCCGTGAGCTGAGATCGCCCATCAAGTCGCCCGAGTATTGGTCCGGCGCATAAACCTCGACGTGCATCACCGGCTCGAGCAGAGCGGGTTTGGCCATCTTCATCGCTTCTTTGAACGCCAGCGAGCCGGCGATTTTGAAAGCCATATCGGATGAATCCACGTCGTGGTACTTGCCGTCGTAAAGCACGGCGCGGAAATCCACAACGGGAAAACCGGCGAGGTAACCGCGCGCAGCGGCGTCACGAATCCCCTTCTCGACCGAGGGAATCCAGTTCCGCGGAATCGCGCCGCCAAAAACGTCGTCTACGAACTCGACGCCTTTGCCGCGTTCAATCGGCTCCATCTTGATGCGGCACACTCCAAACTGCCCGTGCCCGCCGGACTGCTTCTTGTGCTTGCCCTCGGCGTCGGCCTTTCCGCGAATGGTTTCGCGGTACGCCACTTTGGGCGGTTTCAATGTAAGGTCCACGTGATAGCGCTTGTGCAACTTCGCGACGACCACCTCGATGTGTTGCTGCCCGGACCCAGCGAGCAAAAACTCCTTTGTTTGCGGGTCGCGCATGAAGTGCAGTGCGGGATCTTCCTCGATAATTTTGTGGATAGAGATACCGATCTTGTCCTCGTCCGCCCGCGTTTTGGGTTCAATCGCGAACGTGATCGAGGGCTCCGGAAGCTGTGCTGGCTTGTAGTAGATGGGCGCGGCTTTGTCGCCCAGCGTTTCGCCACTCGTCGTTTCTTTCAGTTTGGCGATGGCGCCGATATCTCCCGCGTGCAATTCCGCAATTTCGGTGAGCTGTTTGCCCTGTACAACTTGCGTATGCTGGAAGCGCTCCAGCGTGCCCCGGTTGAAATTCGTCAGCGTGGCATCGTTTTTCAGGACGCCGCTCTTCACTTTGAAATAGTTGATCCGTCCTGCGAAAGGGTCCGCGAGGGTCTTGAACACAAACAGAGAAAGTGGCTGGCCGTCATCATACTTGCGCTCCACGCGCTCGCCCTTGCCGTTGGGCTCCGTGAAGCCCACCTGCGCATGCTCATCGGGATGTGGAAACGCGTCGGCCAGAAAAGTTAGCAAGCTGGCGGTTCCCACGTTGCGTAGCCCAGAAACCATCAGCACTGGGAATATTTTCTCCGCCACGATGGCCTTCCGAACGCCGGGAATCAAATCAGCAATGGGAATCGTGCCTTCCCTGAAAAACTCTTCCATCAATTCGTCGTCGCCCTCCGCGACCATTTCCACCAGCTTTTCATGCGCTTCCTTGGCTTCATCGGCAAGTGCAGCAGGAATTTCTTCCATTGACGGTTTCCCATCTCCATCCGGCTTGTAGATGTGTGCTTTCATGGCGACAAGGTCGATCACGCCGCGGAAACCTTTCTCTGTGCCGATGGGAAGTTGCAGCGCAACCACGTTCCGCCCAAACACCTGTTCAAGCGATTCCATCGAACGCTCAAAACTGGCCAGCTCCCGGTCCATCCAGGTCAGCACAAACGCGCGGGGAATGTCGTACTCGGTGCAATAGTCCCAAACCTTCTCCGTGGTCACTTGTGCTCCGACGTGCGCATCCACGGCGATGAGCGCGCAGTCCGCGGCGATCAGCGAAGCTTTTGTTTCGGTGATAAACGTGGAGTATCCCGGCAAATCGATGAAATTAATTTTGACTTTTTCGGAGCCGCCCGGGTGTCCGCCAGAACTTGGCCATTCGGCGTAAGCCAGGCCTGTCTGAATGGAGATTTTCCGCGCGATTTCTTCTTCGTCCCAGTCGGTCGTGGTGCTGCCTTCCGCAATTTTTCCCCAGCGCGGCGTCATTCCCGCGGTGAAGAGCAACGACGACACCAGTTGCGTCTTCCCGGTGCCGCCGTGGCCGACAATGCCAACATTGCGTATGTCCTTGGTGAGATAGCTCTTCATATAGACCTCCCTTTGCGTGGCCCCGGCGATGCCGGCGCCAACAGGCGAGGTCCGTCCCGAAGAATTCAGGCGCGGGCCTGCGCCTGGGTGTGCCATTCAGAAGTTGTGATGGAGAGCGTGGCCCCGATGCCGGCGTGCTGCAGGGTAAGGCGCCGGACAAGCATTATCTACCCCTGGTCCGTTCCCCAACTCCGCGGATGCTAGCACACGCCCTTGCTTCCCGGCAATCTCGCATCCTAATTTGGATCTGCGGCGCAGAACGGTCGCGGAAGCAATTCGAAGGAATTCGCGCGGCCTGCCCATGCGCTTTCGTGCATCCCACGGACATCGTCTCTTCGGATGCTCGACAGATGCTTCGGAAAGAATGCGGACCAGATAAATCCTTCGTTGACCCAGGGAGATTTTTCCAGGACTAGTACCGCGACAGATCTTGGCGGTTAACGCGCTGGTTCTTACCCCTTGAAGATAAACACGTTAAATCCTCTGCGCCTAAGTCACGCGGCCATCCGCGTGCTCATACCATCGTTGGGATGTTTGTCTCCAGAGCTGAAGAAAATGGCTTTTCCACCAAAGCGCATGGCGGCAGCACGGCGCGGGCGTACTTCGTAGGTCATCAAGTTGCTGCTTTGAGGATGGATGTGATCCAGGAGGGAAATCATGGACGAGTATCAAGAATCGAACCACAACGATCATAATAGTTGGGCGGCTTTGCAGGCTGGCGCAAACCGCTTGCTGCTCATCGTAGTCGTAGCGCTGTTTGGAGTCACCGTAGTGGCCTTCGCTTATGCCATTCACCAACAATCGATCGCTCGCCAGCAGTCAGCGCAGGTGGCAACAACCACCGCGGCCATGAACCAGATGCAAGGCCAACTAAATGCCTTGACTGCCAAACTTAATGAAGTGACGGCAGCGCAGACCTTGCCCCAGGCCCCAGCGACACCCACACCGGCTCCCGACGCGGCTAATGCAGCAGCCGCGGCAGACACTTCCGCACAGACCGCTGAGGCTGCATCCACGGCCACCCCCGTCGCCCCCGCCAAACCCGCACCCACGAAAAAGCATGTTGCCAAGCGTCGCGCCCCTGTTGTCGACAAGAAATACGTGCAGCTCCAGGCTCAGTTGGCTGAGCAGGAGAAAAAACTGAAAGAGACACAAGACGAAGTCGCCAAAAACCGTTCCGATCTGGAAGGCACGATCAATTCCACTCGCGATGACCTGAACGGTTCGATTGCCAAGACGCACGACGAACTTGTGGTACTTGAGAAGCGTGGCGAGCGCAGCTACTTTGAGTTTGACCTCTCCAAACAAAAGCAATTCCAGCGCGTCGGGCCTCTGACGCTTTCCCTTCGCAAAACGGATACGAAGCACAAGAGCTACGACGTGGCGATGATCGTGGACGACAATGAGCTTCAGAAGAAAAAGGTAAACCTGTACGAACCCATCTGGATTCACACCGAAACCGATTCCCAGCCCGTGCAGATCATCGTGAACCGCATAGACAAAGACACTGTTCACGGTTACATCAGCGCTCCGAAATACAAGCCGTCCGAGTTGGCAACTGCCGGTTCAGCGAGCGTGACCCCGGTCTCCGCCAAGTCACCGGCCAACGCGCCGGTTCCGTCGCAACCGCAGCAGCCTCAGCAATAGATTCTTGTGATTTTCACCGGAGGGCATCCTGCAGGGTGCCCTCCTTTTTTTCGTCTTCTCAAATCGAGAAGTCTTACGGCGCTCGTTCGAGAACCGGTTTCATCTCGTAGCCGGGGCACGAAAGCACAGGCAGACGCGGGTATCTGGCGAAACGGGGATCGCTGCTTGATAGTTCACAAAGGAGAAAGATTGAACCGCGGTCGGATTCGACGATGCGGGCGTGCGCACAATCCGCGCAAAGCCCCGCTTGCGCTTGCGTCGCCCTGGCATCGCTCTCATCCCCCATGCAGCCAGAATAACGCATACACCTTGAGAACAGAAAGAAACCAAAACCGTATTGGACTAGCGGCTCTTGCGGACGTCCTTGACTTTCGCTAGATGCGCCCGAGCCTTAGTCACAAAACCCAGAAACCTGCGAGCCAATTCGTGGATCCGCTCCTCTTGACGCTGCTGGATGGCTTCCTCAGGCACCAACTCTCCACCAACGCCGATGGCACACGCTCCCGCAAGAATAAAGTTTGCAGCTGTCAATTGATTTACGCCTCCCGCCGCAATCAAGGGTACATGTCGAAACGGTCCCTTCAGCGCTTTGATGTATTTGTCGCCGCCGACTAGCGAGCACGGGAAGACTTTCACGAAGTCCGCCCCCGCTTTCCAAGCCGTGGTCACTTCCGTTGGTGTCAGCGCTCCGGCTAAAACCACCGTATCTTTTTTGATTGCGAATTCCACCAGAGGCACATCGAGGCCGGGACTTGTCAGGAATCTCGCCCCGGCCTCCAGGCAGCGGCTCGCCGTTTCCGTGTCGAAAATCGTGCCCGCACCCACAATCACCTCCGGATTGTTCCGAGCCAGATCGGAAATCAGCTCGATGGCTCCAGGCACAGTCATCGTGATTTCTACGATCGGTATTCCGCCGTGAGAAACTGCCTGCGTCGCAAACCGCGCATCCTCAGCCGAACGAAAACGCACGGCTGGCACGATCCCGATTTCCTCAATCCGAGCGCGAACTTCTTCCTTCTTCATAAGAATGGAGTCCTTTTGCTACTCGTGCCCCGCGTTATGCGCCTTCCTCGAAGCCAGCCTCTGGCTCGGGGAGCTTATCGCGATCCCCTGCAAACCACACGTATAAGGTCGGCAGAAGGAAAATACTCAGAAGCAATGCCCCGACAAGGCCTCCCACGATGACGATGGCAAAGGGCCGCTGCGAATCCGAACCGATGCCACGCGAGAGAGCCGCCGGCAGCAAGCCGAGAGTTGCTACCAGCATCGTCATCATGATGGGCCGCAGCCGCAGGACAGCCCCATCGATGGCCGCGTCCTCAATCGTGTGGCCGCGGGCGCGCAACTGGTTGATATATTCCAGCATGATGACACCGGTTTGCACAGAGACTCCGAAAAGTGCCAGGAAACCTACGCCCGACGACACGCTGAAGTGTGTGCCGGTAATCAGAAGCGCAAGCAATCCACCAACCGGCGCCATGGCGACGTTGCCGAGAAGGAGCAGAGCCCACTTCACGGAGCTGAACATCGTGTAAAGAATGACGAAAATCACCAGGATGGTAAGCGGCAGGACGATCATGAGGCGCTTCTGAGAACGTTTCTGGCTTTCGTATTCGCCGGCCCAGTCAATGTGATAGCCGACGGGAAGCTTTACCTGCTCATTCACCTTATGGATGGCCTCTTCCACCGCGCCGCCAAGGTCGCGGCCGCGGACGCTGTATTTGATCGCGACGTACCGCGAGTTTTCTTCGCGATAGATTTCCGAGGCGCCGTCGCGAGTTTCCACTTGTGAAAGCTGAGCGAGCGAAACTCGTTCGCCGGAAGGGGCCAATAGACGAATATTTTCAATCGCTTCTTTTGTGTCCCTGTAAGGCGCCTGATAGCGCATGACGAGGTCATAGCGCTGCTCGCCCTGTAATACTTGGCTGAGAGCGTTGCCGCCCACCGCCGTCTGAATGGCGTCTTGTATATCCGCGACGTTGATTTGGTAGCGCGCCGCCGCTTTTCGATCCACTGTGAAATTCAGATTTGGCTGGCCAATCACACGAAACACTCCGAGGTCTTCGATCCCTCGGATATCGCGCATGATGCCCACGATCTGATCGGCTTCTTGCTCGAGCAATCTTAAATTATCACCGTAAATCTTGACCGCGAGTTCGCCTTTCACGCCGCTGACGGCTTCTTCCATGTTGTCCGAAATCGGCTGCGAAAAATTCCACAGAACACCTGGAATCTTGCTGAGCTCGCGATCCATGGCTCCGATCAGCTCTTCCTTGTTCTCGTGAAAAACCGGACGCCATTTATCCTTCGGCAAAAGGTCGACAAAGTATTCAGTATTGAAAAAACCAGTGGTATCTGTTCCATCGTCGGGCCGGCCCACTTGCGAAACGACTTGAGTAACCTCGGGGAAAGCCGCAAAAACATCGCGCGCCTGGTTCATCACCCGCGTGCCTTCCGTTGGCCCCGTGCTGGGCGCCAGCGTGCCGCGGGCCCAAATTGCGCCCTCGTCAAGATGCGGCAAGAACTCCGAGCCGATCACCCCGCTAAGCATAAGAAACAGCGCCAGACAAAAAGCAAAAGCGGCCGCGCCAACGGTCACCCAGCGATGCTCAATCGCCCATCGCGCTGAAATTCGATAAGAGCGCTTCAAGTAGTCCATTACCGGGTTGTGCCATTCACGGACGCCTTCTCTGAAGAACACGCTGGAAAGGACCGGCGCGATGATCATCGAGAAGAGAAGCGCGCCGAGCAAAGCAAAGGCCACCGTCCAGGCCATGGGCTTGAACAAGCGCCCCTCAACGCGTTGCAATGTAAAAATCGGCAAATAAGCCGTAATAATGATGGCGATGGCGTAAAAAACCGGCCGCTGCACCTCGTAGGCGGCATCGCGTATCCGCTCGATGGTTGATTTAGCCGAGTTTTCGCCGTGGCTCAGGTGACGAACGATATTTTCGACCATCACCACCGCTCCATCCACGACCATGCCGAAGTCGAGTGCACCCAGCGACAGAAGATTCGCGGGGATATTTCTGAGACTCAAGCAAATGGAGGCGAACAATAGGGAAAACGGAATCGTCAGAGCGACGATCAACGAGCCTCGCAAGTTGCCGAGAAAGAGAAACAAAATGATGGAAACGAGAAGGATGCCTTCGGTGAGATTATGCAGCACCGTGTGCGTGGTGTAGTGCACCAGGTCGCTGCGATCCAAGAAGGGAACGACTTTCACGCCCGGTGGGAGGATATGCTCATTCAGCTCTTTGACCTTGTCGTGTATACCTGCCAGCGTGTCGTCTGAATTCGCGCCTTTGCGGAGCAGCACGATTCCCTCGACGACGTCATCGTTATCGAGCACGGTGCCGTCGGCACGATGAATTGCCTTTCCTATTCGTCCGAGCCGGATCTTAGGACCCTGTGCCACTGTGGCAATATCCATTACGCGCAACGCCGTGCCATTTTTTGTGGTGATGACGGTCTGCTCGATATCCCGGACGCTGTTGAACAAGCCGACCGCGCGGACATTGATCTGTTGCAGGCCCGCTTCCACAAAACTTCCGCCTGCATTGGTGTTATTGTTGGCGAGTTGCTGCTCCACCTGCCCTATGCTCAAGGCGTAAGCCACAAGCTTGTTTGGATCGACGCGCACTTGGTACTCGCGCGTGGTCCCTCCAAAACTCGATACATCGACCACATTTGGCACGGACTTGAATTGCTTCTCGAGCGTCCAATCCTCGATGGATTTCAGCTCCATCAAGTCATACTTGGGATTCGTACTCTTGAGCGTGTACCAGAATATCTGTCCCACCGGGCTCCAGTCGGTCCCCATCTGCGGCGTGATACCCGCAGGCAAGGTCACTGCGGAGAGTCTTTCGAGTGCTTTCTGTCGGTTCCAATCGTTGCTCGACTGGTCATCGAAAATCAGCATCACGCTCGAAAGCCCAAACAGTGACACCGAACGAAGATGCTCCAGGTGCGGCATTCCGTTCATCTGAATTTCGATGGGTACGGTAACTTGCTGCTCCACCTCCTCCGCCGCGCGGCCCGGCCACTGGGTGATGATCTGCACGTAATTATTGGCTACGTCGGGGTAGGCTTCCACGGGCAGATTGTGAAACGAAATGGCGCCCCAGAGGAGCAGAAGAACCGTCACCATCATGATGATGAAGCGGTTCTTCAGCGCGTATTCGACGGACCCCCGAATCATCGCTTAATCCCCGCCCCCATCATCGAGTTTCGTCTGGCCCCCGGTCTCATTGTTCGACCGTGTTCTGCAGCACCAGCGCGTTGTTCACCACCTGCTGCCCGGCATGCACTCCCGTGACAATCTCCTGCATCTTGTTCGGAAGCGTTTCGCCTGCAGTGACCTCCACGCGCCGGAATGTTTTATCTCCCGCGGGCATGTACACCCACTCCCGGTCATGCAGATGCAAGATTGCATCCGCCGGAACGGCGGAGTGCATTTCCTTTTTCTCGCCGTGGAACGTGGCCGTCACGAACATCCCTACTTTCATCAATCCGGAATTCTCCACTTCGATCCGCACTTTTGCTGTTCGGATATTGGGATCAAGAATTGGCCCAATGTTGCCGATTCGTCCTTTAAATACCTTGTCAGGATAAGCGTTCAAGCGAACCTCGGCCGTCTCGCCGACATGCACGTTGGCAAGATCATTCTCGTAAACATCGCAGAGAATCCACACGTGGCTCAGGTCGGAGATCGTAAATGGATTTGGCGATCCCAGGCCTGCCACCCCCGCCGCGTTTGTAACTTGCTGGTCGGTGATCACTCCCGACACGGGAGCGTAAATGTCCACAAGCCCCGACGGGTGGTCCAGCGGACTACCAAGAACGCGCAGGTGTTCGGCGGCCGTTTCTACGTCAACGTGCGCCTTGTTCTCCACATCTTCCGCGGTCTGATAATCGTTCAGGGAGAAGGCGCCCTTTTCATACAGCAGCTTGGCCCGCTCGAGTTGAGCACTGGCCAGTTTTTCGTCCGCCACCGCTTTTCGATAGTCCGAAAACGCTGAGGCAATATCGGCGCTTTGCACACGCATCAGCAGTTGCCCTTTTTTCACCGTGTCGCCGAGCCGCGCCTTGATCTCCACCACCCGGCCCGTGGCAATCGATATCACCGGCACCGTTCGCGCCACATCGGGACTCACGACGCCCGTGGCCACCAAATGAGAAGTAGCCGCGTATTCAATCGCCGTGAACAGCGGAAATTGTTCCGGGTGGTCGACCTTAACCACGTTTACGTCTTGCTCGTGCTCGACCTTCGTCGCCGGCGGCGCTTCCGCCTGGGGGTCACCTTTACTCTCGCCACAGCCGCCCGCAAAACCTGCCAGGGCAAGCGATAGTGCCAGGTACTCAGCACCAATGCGATTCATGGTCTGACCTCACATCCTGCCGCGAGATTCGCTTATCACGCCGCAATAAAATAAAAAGCGAAATCATTAAATAGCCGCTCGATCGATATGCTTCAGCCTTGGCCCTTCGAAGTAGTCGGATAGGGATACGCCCGGACAATCGAAGCACTATATAAACCGCTCCGGGTGCGCGAGTTTACGCGCTCTTTAACAGAATGTTTAAGACTGGAAAACGAGGGTAGGAGGAGCCCGACCAAGCAGCGAGAAATCCAGCAGTCGGGACACGCCCGGGGAAATCCGCAAAGATGTTTTTCCCGGCTGCCATGGCCAGCCAGGGAACTCGTTTCTTTTCTCGAGTTTCCCCGTCGACGAGTGTGAGCGAATGAGAGCGGCGCTCTCCCAGAGCGGCATGATTGCAGTGTTCCAAAGCCTCTCGCACTGCCAGATGAACGCCGGAAACGCGTCCGGTGGGGCAAGAGTAAAGTTTCCGTGGCCATCGTTCAACAGCACGGCGACTTGTTGGTGCAGCCACGCAGTGCTGACCAGAACATCCAGTGCGTTGTCGCCGTTCACATCGCGTGCCACGATCTGCAGCCCACCGGCTGGCGCAGTTACCCCGAAGACTTGCACGGTGCCAGCCGTCAGATTTAATCGTATCGAATACCGTGTGGTGCTAGCGGAGTTGCTCTTTTGGAATTCTACGGTTGCCAAATCTGGCTTTCTATCCCCATCGAAATCCGCAATGGCAAAAGAGGAGTTGAATTGCGCCGAAGAATCCGGCGACTGTTGCGTCGGCATCCTGGCTGCATTTGCGCCGCAACCCGCACCAAGAACAAAACAGAGAAACTGAAGAGCCCCGATACGGGCTCCTGCTACGCCAAGACTCTTGTGGCTCTCGGAAAACATGAGCTCCAGCTAGAAGTGCAGCTTCTTGACACGAACTACATGGCTCCCCGCCAGAATACCATTCCCAGCGCAAAATCAGCTCGTAATTGCTCTGAAATCTTCGTAAGAGACTAGCGCCTGTCCGGGGGAGCCGCCGCGGGAGCGACGGCGGGTGATGAAGGAGGAGCCGGTGGCTTCCCGAAACGCGTTTCATCGATTTGTGGGTCAAGTTCGATCTTTTCCACGACAATTCTCTGCGTAACGTCCGCGCCGGGAGTGTTTGAAACAAGCTCAAACGCGAACTTCAACCCTCCGACGTCCCTGTAATCGTGAAAGAGTGTCTCCCGCGTGACCGCTTCGCCGTTCACGCTATCACCCCCGGTCCACTTGGCCAGCAAAAATGTTTTCGTGTCAAAGGAGTACGAAGAGACTTGGCCGTCTTTGTGGGTCACCTTGAGCACGTAGGCATCTCGGCCTTCGACTTTCTCCGTGCCGGTCAGTTCAATGGTGTTTCCTTTAGCTTTCGCGTCCACCAGCGGGCCGTCGAAGTCAGCTTCATTCACTGCATCCTTTATGTCCTCCGCTGACATGGGCTCCGGTGCGTTTTTACCCACAAAGGGATTGATCACCCAACCGGCGTCCTTGCCGTTGAACGAACGCACCACAGTCTTGCTTTGGATGGTCACTTCATTGTGCATCTTCCCCGGCCGTTTGAACTCCGCCACGAATGGCCCGTACAACTCCGGATTGAAGTAAATAGTGCCCGTAATGCGCTCAGTCTGCACGGCCTTGGCTTTCTCTAGCCCGCCGCGGGCAGCGAGTACTTTGGTGACGATCTCGTCGGTGCTCTGCGCCGCGGCCCTTGTCGGGCACGCCAGTTGAATTCCCACCTGGAGCCCCAATTGGAAGATGGCCAGTAGCAGCGCACGCTGCAGAATCCCATACTGCTTTGTTTTCATCGGTATCCTATTTAAAATACGCGGCCTTTTACGGCCGCGTCCTTCTTCATGGTCCTTTGTCATGGTAAGAGGAGAAGCAGTCTAGGTCAATTTCGTTGCCCAGCAGGATTCGTCAGCTTGCTCCTCCCGCCTGGACCGTCACTAGCAGCAAAGCGAACAAGATGCTCTTGACGGAGTACAGATGGGCGAATACGCTGCGGCACCGGGCTGTTTCGGGGCTGGGGAATAATGGATCTAAGTGCGTGCAGTAGATAAGCCGTGGAAATCCAGGAACCTGAATGGGGAAGACCATGAATCGGATGAGATGGGCAGTAATCCTCCAGGGGATTCTTCTGGTTTCGTGCCTGAGCAAGGGACAGACTCTCCCGCCGAATGTCACCAAGCAAGTAGACAAGGTCTTTGAGAAGTGGGAAAAGCCAGACTCGCCGGGCTGCGCGCTGGGAATTTACAAGGACGGGCAAATCGTCTACAAGCGCGGCTACGGAATGGCCGATTTGAACGACGACGTGCCAATTACGCCTGCGACTGTATTCCACGTGGCGTCGATGTCCAAACAGTTTACGGCTGCTTCGCTGGTCCTGCTTGTCCAGCAAGGGAAACTCTCCCTTGACGACGATATGCGCAAATACATTCCGGAGCTGCCAGATTTCGGCGAGCGCATCACCATCCGCCACCTGGTTCATCACACCAGCGGGCTTCGCGACCAGTGGAACCTTCTTGAGTTGGCAGGCTGGCGCTATTCATTGGATCTAATAACAGATGACGATGTAATGTCGGTGATGACACGTCAGAGAGACCTGAACTTCAAGCCCGGCGACAAACACATCTATTGCAATACCGGCTACACGCTGATGGGACTGATCGTCAAACGAGTGAGCGGCATGTCGCTGCGCGAGTTTACAACCAAGAATATTTTCGAGCCGCTGGGAATGATCCACACCCACTTCCGCGACGACCACGCGGAAATCATAAAACACGATGCGCTGGGTTATGAACAGGAAGGCAAGGACAAACCCTTCCGGATGAGCCTGACGAACTTCGACACCGTCGGCGCAACCAGTCTGCACACCACGGTGGAGGACTTGCAGTTCTGGGATGAGAATTTTTATCATCCGCGGGTCGGGGGGCAGGCATTTCTCCTGCAGATGTTCGAGCGCGGCAAACTCAATAGCGGCGAGCAGCTCGACTACGCGTTTGGGCTGGTGCTGGGCAAGTACAGAGGGTTGCCAACAGTGGACCACGGCGGCGCCGATGCCGGCTATCGCTCGGACCTTATACGTTTTCCCGAGCAGCATTTTTCCGCGGCCGTGCTTTGCAACTCTGCGGAGACGAATCCGAGCCGTTTGGCCCGCCAGGTCGCCGACATCGTACTCGCGAAGGACTTAAAGCCCGCCGATGCGACGCCGACAAAAGAACCGGTGAAAAATGCTGTACCGACGCTCACGACCGAGCAGATGGCGGCGATCGCAGGGCTGTATTGGAACCGGGAAGATGATGATTTCGAGAGAGTCCAAGTGAAAGACGGCAAACTGCAGATCCAGCTGGGCGGCGAGTTTCGCGGCCTCAAGCCCGCAGGAGAAGCCCATTTCCACGTCGCTGATGTTCCCTGGGGCGATGATGTGGACATACATTTCGTGGCGGCCACAGCGGAAAAACCGGGGCTTCTCGAGCAGAGTTTCGGCGGTGGAAAGCCAAACATTTTTGAATCGGCGACGGCGTATACTCCCACTTCGGCAGAATTGGCTGAATATGTCGGTGCCTATGTCAGCGAAGAAATCGACCCCGTCTACCGCATGGTCCTCGAAGACGGCAACTTGACCCTCACGCGGCTAAAGAGCAAACCTGATACGCTTCAGCCAGCGGTGCGTGACGTTTTTACTGGGGAAATCGGGACAGTGCGCTTCACGCGCGACGCGAACCAGCGCATTTCCGGCTTTATTTTAAATGCCGGCCGTATTCAGAATTTTCATTTCTCGAGAAAAACCAACTAGGGTTAGGCGGCCGGTGCCTTATCAGAAATGCAGTTTAACGGGGCCAGAGCCACCCAAACGTTCCGGCGGTTAGCAAGCTGTAGACGATGCCGTCCATCACTTCCTTGATGGTCATGCTCCAAGTCTGGCCCTTCCATATCGCGTTACTTATCTGCCCTAGCCCGTACGCCATGAATGCGGCCGTGCCCGCGACGCGAAAGACGGCGAGATAGCTTGTGCCTGGCGCGACGGTGTGCCCGGTGAGATAGGCAACGAAGAACGCGACGATTAGACAATAGCCGATCCATTGCCCGAGGAATTTTGGCATAGCGACCGGGCCATTCCTAAAAACGGTCATCAAGCCGACTGGCCCTTGTTTGTATTTTTCCTGCATGGCTGGCGTCTTCATTTCCTTGTGGGTGGTAAATGGAAAAATATAGAGCCCCCGTGTTAAGCCCGCGCCGCGCAGAACGGCAAGGAGTTTGTCCTCGTCGGGCAACTGCCGGTAGTCGCCCCGGTGGTAGGGCAGCACGGTATGCATGATGGAGCTGGCGATGAACACGATAACCGCCGAAATGAGCATCGGGAGCCAAAGTGCGGCAAGGGAAACCATGCGCAACCTCCTGAATAGTAAAGATGAATGCGGGAATATGGGTCGCGAGGCTACCGCCGAGCCGGGCCGCGGTCAAGCGCTTGGCGCGAAAACCGTTCAGGGAAAGATGGCGGCGCGATATGTTTCACGGCCTCCCATGACGGTGAGCAGCACTTTCGTTTTCAGAATGCGATCAGGCGGCGCGGAGAAAATATCCTCGGAGAGAACGACAAAGTCCGCCAATTTTCCGGCAGCGAGAGGGCCTTTTCTGCTTTCTTCAAAACTGGCGTAGGCGGCATCGACGACTGCCGTTTCTGCGGTGGCCAGAGCGCGAATCTCCACGTTCGTTCCAACGGCGAGCAGGTGATCGCCGCGCACGGCGAAAGCTCCGCTAGCGGATGTGCGTCTTCTCCGGTCCAAACCTTTGCATTCACGAAGATGCGGTGGGGATGTTCTTGCCCGAATACTGAATGCGCCAGGAACGCAGAAATTAGGAGGAGAACGAATTTGTGTTTGCGAGACATCGTGACTCTCCTCGACTGGCCGGCCGAAAACCTGGGAGATGATACGACAGTTGGAGTCAACTCGAAATGGTGCTACCGAAATCGAGCTAAACTGAGGTGAAGATGGAGGCATCGGGCGCGATGTAGCCATAGGCCATCCGCGGCGTATTGAAGGCGAAGCCGGGATTCCCTTCGCAATCGAGCAGGATCACACCGCCGGTGGCATGGGTACGCTTGGCGAGAAGATGAACAGCTTCGCGGGCGACGAGCATAGCGGCGTCTGCGGCGCACGAGTGCGACGCCGGTACGCATGAATATCGCGAAGAATCAGAAACGCAAATGGTTGAATTGCTAGTCCGCAGCAGGTCTGTGGCAGTCTTGGCCATAACGATCTTCATGATGGCCTCGCCGTATCCAGTGCAAGACACGCCGCCCGCCGTGGAATCGGCATAGCATCCGCACCCAATCAAAGGCGAATCGCCAACGCGCCCAGGCAGTTTGCAGCACGTCCCGCCGGTGGAGGTAGCCGCAAAGAGCTTACCGTGCGAATCGATCGCCACGGCTCCGACGGTGCCCTGCTCGTGGCCACGATGGTGCGCCGCCGCGTGCTTATCCTGTCTGCAATGTTTCCAAGCATCCCGCTCGGCGTCGCTGACGAGCTCTGACGGGTCGCACAGCGCGAACCCATGGTCTCTGGCAAACCTCTCTGCGCCTTCGCCTACGAGCATCATGTGCGGGCAATGCTCCAACACAGTTCGCGCGAGACGGATCGGATTGCGGATTCGTTGCAGAGCAGCAACAGCCCCGGCGCGCAAGGTCTCGCCGTTCATCACTATTGCATCGCACTCCACGCGCCCGTCGAGATTCAGATGCGACCCGAACCCCGCGTCAAACACCGGCTCGTCTTCGAGCGCAACAATAGCTGCTTCCACAGCGTCCAGCGCAGAACCTCCTCGTGCAAGAATCGACCATCCCGCCTCGAGAGCGCCGCGGCAGCCGGAATTGCATGCCTCAACGGCTTCGTCGGGAATATCCCAAGCACCGCCATGCACGATCAGAGAAGATTTCATCGCGACGAGAATGGCAAAGCGAGCAGAGTTTGTCCAGAACGAGGAAGCGCGGCCGTGTCCATGCCCTAGATGAAGAAATCGAGAACGAAGAGAACCGCTCCCAGAAAAAGGAGGATAAACGCGGGATGGATGTGCCGACGAGGAAATCGGCTGAGGGAGCGGATGAACTGCGAAGGCACAGCCTTGAGCCGAGACTCTTCCCGCACGCCATAAAACGGCCCTATCACCGTGTACCGCGATAGGCTGCGCCGGAACGCCCCAAACTCATCATGCACCCAAATAGAAAAATCATCACGGTCGCGCCAAACAAGCGCCGCTCCCAGCGTAAACGCCACGTATCCAAGCACAGTTAATAGCCCGAGCGCCGGGCCAGATCCCCAATACATGGTGCCTCGTAAATGACCCACCTACTTCCGTTTGACGCCAGAAAAAGCCGAAAAGTTACTCGTCCTCGTGAATCGTCGTCAGCCGGACGATTTCAAATTCTTTTTGCCCAGCCGGCGTGGCCACCAGCACTTCGTCGCCGACCTTGCGGTTCAGCAAGGCCTTGCCGATCGGCGAAGTGGTTGAAATGAGCCCCTTCTCGACGTCCGCCTCTTCCGTGGTGACCAGCTTGTACTCGATTTTCACCTCTTTGTGAATATCGAGCACCACAATGCGCGAACCGTACCCGGACCGGTCCTTTGGAATATTGCTCAGGTTCAGCATCCCAAGGTCGCCCATGCGCTTTTTGAGCTGGCCGATTCTTGCGTTGACGTATCCCTGGCGCTCTTTGGCGTACTTGTACTCCGCGTTTTCGGAAAGGTCGCCGTGCGCCCGTGCCTTGGCGATCTCCTTTGGGAGGTCGATGTTCAGCTCGTGCTCGAGATGGTCGATTTCCCCTTGCAGGCGCTGTTTGATCTTCGCGAGCGGGTCAGACATGGTCGTAGGTCACCGAAAGTTGCTGCCAAAAAATGTTCGCGGAGTCCGGTTTAGCAGGATGGCTTGCCGGACCCCGCGCGAACAGACATTATAGATGTGTCGCATTTGCCGCCACAAGGGGCAGGGCCAGATAGTTTTGACGCCCACGCGCTACGCCCGTGGCAGCAGCGGGCGTCGGTCGAGGCCGCGGTATTTGCTCTCAGCTGGCTTTTTCCGAATTCAGCGGACCTTAATCGCGACCTCCTGAGACAGTACCTTTCTTGTGTCGCCCTCGATTGTTAAAGTGTATGTTGTTGATTTAACTGGAGATACATCCACGCAATGGGCTGTCGAAGGCCACACCGGCTGAGGCTGGGGCTCAAGTCTAACGGTCTTGGCGTTGGCTACCCCGTAACAAAGTTGTGCCGATTCGCCTCGACGGATGACTGCGGGGCTGGCGTAAAAACTAAGGATCCGAAACTCCCTGCCTCCAAGCTGTTCGACGGCCGCGCGGTCTTGTTCGTGCTGCTTCTCCGCGCGAGCCTGTGCCCCTTGGCGTTCCATGTTGCGGCTATCCTGCCAGCGCGAAAACATCACAAACACAACCCCGAGCAGAGCCACGACCAGAATGGCCGAGGAGTACAGCAGCGGGTTTTTCAGAAGAGACTTCGGTTCAGAAACCGGTCGAGACGCCATGAGCATGCTCCGAGAGCGCCGAGCCTCCTGCAACTAAAATAGCTTGAATGAGGACACTTGGAAAAGAGCTGATTGCGCTTCGTTTGCAGCAGCAAGAAGAAAACCTTGTCGAACCTCTTTCACTTCGCGGCGTGGGCCAACTCCCGCCAGGTGACGAGCTTGATGTCCTGTTCCCGGACCAGCGTCCGAAACTCCTTGCTGGTAAAGTAGTTGAAATCGCGCTGCCGCCACGCCGCACCCCAGGTATCGCGCTCCCGCGTAGCCGCGCGCATCTCTTCGTCATCGAAAGCCAAATGAATAATGAAGACCGTCACGCCGGGCTGAAGATTCTTCAGAGCCGTGGTGTAGAAATCCGCCCATTTTTCCGGCACTACTCCCGGCTCAATCGTCACGGTGTGATCCACCACGAGATCATCGGGACTCAGTGAACTCTCAAGGTAAGGGCGGTCTCGGAACCAATCGCGCACCATGAACACGGGCAATTTGTATTCGTGCGCCAAGCGCTGAACGCTCTGAAAAATGTCTTTTCCATTTTCGAAGAGCCGGTATTGATGAGAGTCAAAGTGTGTTGGCCGAACGCCCATGGCCAGCGCTCTCTCGATTTGTGCGCGAAGCTCGAGTTCCACTTCTTTGGCGTCGATGTGCGTCGTTTCCGTCCAGTTCAGGTGAAAATACCCGTTCGAGTCCACGAGACTCGGCACTTTGTCCCTCGGAGCGACGGGCCCCCAACGATAAAAAACACGTTCACTGGTCAGCGTCAGATGAAGCCCAAGATCCGCATCCGTGTGCGTCTTCGCATAATCTGCCATCTCCGGAAACCAAGGACAGGGCACCATGATGCTTGCGGAAGTCACAAGGCCGGTTTCAAGACCCTTGATCGACGCCGCATTCACCGCATGCGTCATTCCCAGGTCATCGGCATGCACGATCACGAGTTTCGCATCTCGCGCATAACCGAGTCTTTCCGCTAAAGACTTGCCGACAGTCTGTGCCTCTGTCGCGTTAAACGTGGCTGCAAACAGAAAAAGAGTTATTCCCAGGAATCTGCGCATGGTTCGAGGTCGACCACCGAGAAAACTCAATGTTGCGGGGCAGCCGTTGCGGACGCCGGATTCTTCACGTACGTATTCAGCCAGTTGTTCATCTCCCAGAACATGTGCAGCACGGATTCCCGCCCGGCATATCCATGTGATTCGAGCGGCAGCAGCACGAAACGCACCGTCGCTCCGTGTCCCTTCAGCGCGCTAAAAAGTCGCTCGCTCTGGATCGGGAATGTTCCCGAATTATTATCGGCCTCGCCATGAATCAACAAAATCGGCGTCTTGATTTTGTCTGCAAACGAAAACGGCGACATTTTGTAATAAATTTCCGGCGCCTGCCAGTAAGTGCGTTCCTCATTCTGGAAACCAAACGGAGTTAACGTCCGGTTATAAGCCCCGCTCCGCGCAATGCCGGCCTTGAACAGATCACTGTGCGCTAGCAGATTGGCCGTCATGAAAGCGCCATAAGAATGACCCATCACGGCCACGCGATTGCGATCGACCACGCCAAGCCGCACGCCCTCATCAATCGCCGCTTTGGCGCTGGCCACAAGCTGGTCCACGTAGGTATCGTTCGGCTCCACATTGCCTTCGCCGATGATCGGAATTGTGGCGTTTTCGAGCACCGCGTAGCCTTGCGTCGCAAAAGGTACCGGCGAACCCCAAGACAAAACCGCAAACTGATAGGGCGATCCGGTGACCTGTCCGGCCGCCGCCTTCGTCTTGTATTCCGTCGGATACGCCTCCATCAAAGTAGGCAGCGGACCATCCGCAGGTTTGTACCCCGGCGGCAAATATAAATTCGCGCTCAAATCCACGCCATCCGCGCGCTTGTAATGCAACACTTTCTTCTTGGGAAGCGGACCGCTTCCATACGGATTTGGGAAAAAAGTCACTTGCTCCGCAGTCGCAGCACCTGTTTTCTGGATGTAGTAATTCGGACTCTGCTCCTGCGATTCCTTCCGAACCAAAACCGTGCCCGCGCCGCGATCTAAAACAGCCGTGGCAAGCTCAAAATAAGGAGCAGCCGACTGCCAGAGCCGCTTCGAGTCCCCATTTGCCACACCCATCACGGACAGAAATGGTTTGTCACCTTCCGCGGAAGCGCCCAAGCCTCTAAAGTAAATCCCTGCGCCGTCAGGGGTTGTCTGGATCACCGGCTTGCCGGCGGAATTGCTCTCCTCCAGCGCTGTGCCGGGATCGTGATAGCGGTCCTCGAACGAACCTTCGAACAATTTGACCGGCGCTGCCGGAGCGGAAGGAGCTACCGCCAAAATGACGCGCTTCCTGTCTTTCCAGCGGAGTTCTTCAACCAGAGCCAAGTGGTCATTGCCCCAGGCCACGCGCCGATAGCGAACCGGAAGCTCCGCTAATTTTCGTGGCGCGCCATCAAACGGCGCATCCAGAAGAAATAGAGAATCGCGCACGGCAACATCCTTGCGGGGATCGCCGCCATCCCCTGCTTCCACCCAGAAAACGGAAGCGCCAGCGTCGCTGCGCCATTCGTAGTCGCGCGGGCCAGTCGGAACAGCGTCGTGAATATTGGGAATATTGTCTTCGAGCGGCTTGTCCACTAACTGCTTCGCCGCTCCCGTCTTGAGATTCATCGCCGAGACGCGCTCCGGAAACGCATAAAAGGGCAGCAAATAGGTATAAGGATGATGCCGTTCGAATAGCAGCACGTAACCGCCGTCAGGCGACGGCGATGCTTCTACAAACACAGCCGGCTTGCCAAGCGATTTGGTCGTGCCATCCAGCCGGATGATCTCGACCTGCGACGTCGCGTAATAATCGAAAAACTGTTCGTCCTCCGGGTTCTTCAGAAGATCCTCAAAAGTGGCCCCAGGAGTGACCCGCCCAAGATTTTGCTGGATGACCGGCCCGGTAGGGACTTCATTGCGCATAGGTGCCGGACCTCGATCCGCCGCAACCGTTCTGCACACCAAGCTCTGGCTATCGCTCAACCATTCACACGGCGACCCAAAAATTCCGTTGAGCGCAATCCCCGGTAATCGCCGCGCCTGCGCCGTCGCGACATCAACAATCCACAGACTGAGCCCCGCGTCTTCCTTTGCATCGCTTATATTTACAAACGAAATTTTCCGTCCGTCAGGAGACCAATCAGCAAACCTGATCTTCGCGTGGGCAGGCAGTCCGGAAACAGCGATCGCCTTGCCGTCCGGCAGTGCTTGCAGTTCGAGCGAAGTGTCGTAGCGTCCCCTGCTGGGACCATCCGTCTTGGGATTGAACCGCAGCCCCGCCAATCGAAGCTCTGGTTGAGCCAGCTCCGCGATGGTCGGCAACCCAGAGAAATGCTCAATCAGCATCCATCGCTTGCTCGCCGCACCGGCCGCAGGAGACAGATCGACCCCCGGGGTCGGCAGGGCATCGACAATGTCGACGATGGCTTTGGGAGGCTGCTGATACTGCAGATTCGTTTGCGCCCTCGCAGCGGGAATCGCGAACACGAACAATCCCGCCAACAAGCCAAGACTAAACGACGGAAAACCTCGATGAACTTTGGATGGAGCGGACATGCGCATCACACCTCCCTCAGTAAATAAACCTCAGATCTTTGGATTATTAGTAACGCGGGCATTCTGGCCGTAAACTCTCGAGCGGGCAACAGGAATTTGCAAAGAACCACAACTGCAGTGTCGGCGCGCTTGGCGCGGAGGCAGCCGAGATTAGCGATCGGGCCCAGCCTCTATTACAGCGCGTCCGGTGGTTTTGCGCTGGTGTTGCCATTCAAATAGCGCTCAAACCAGTAGAGCTGCCAGTTCAGGCTTTCCACCAGGTGCTTGGGTTCTCCCGTTCGCGTGAGATTGTGGTTCTCTCGCGGAAAGAACACGATTTCCGATGGAACGCCGTAATGCTGCAGCGCCCGAAACCATTGTTCGCCCTGCTCGATGGGAACGCGGAAATCGTTGTCCGAATGGAGAATGAGCGTAGGCGTGCGGACGTTGCGCACGTATTTTAGAGGCGAAGCGTCCCAGTATTGATCGTAATCGTCGAAAATAATTCCTTTGAAATAGTCTTCGTGGCCGTAAGCCCCGTCTCTCGTGCCGTCGTCACTGATGAAATTGGAGATCGACCGCAAAGTCACCGCCGCCTTGAATCTGTTGGTGTGCGAAACGATCCAGTTCGTCATGTAACCGCCGTAACTCCCGCCCGTCACGCCCAAATCATTCGCATCCACCCAGGGATATTGCTTCAGCGCTGCGTCCACGCCGGCCATAATCTCCTGATAATCCATCCCGCCCCAATTGTTGATTTCGCCGCGCTCGAATTTCTCTCCGTAGCCGGTTGACCCGCGCGGATTGCAGTAGAAAACCGCCCAACCCTTCGCCGCATACACCTGAAACTCGTGATACCAGTCCACGCCGAACATGCCCTCCGGCCCGCCATGAATCACCAGCACCAGCGGATATTTTTTGCCCGCCTGCCAGCCAAGCGGCTTGACGAAGAAACCCTCGACCGCCCAGCCGTCCGTGCTTTTGTATGCCAGGCGCTCGACCGGCTGAAGCTCCAGCTGGGCCCACAATTCAATGTTCACATGCGTCAACGGCCGCTCGCCCGAGCCGTCGAGATTGGAAATGTAAAGATCATCGAGGTGCTGGAAATCATTCGCCACGTACACCATTTTCCTCGAGCTTTCATTTATATCGAACGCGTGAATGCCTCGCGGCCCCGAAGTCACGGCAGAAAAAGTGTGCGCAGTGGGATCTGCGCGAAAAATGTGCGTTTCGCCCTTCACGCCCGCCACGAAAAAAAACGAACTCGGCGTCGGCCAGCGCAACTCCCCGGCGATCAGGTCGAAGTCTTTCACAGCAAGCTGCGAGGTGGCTCCACTGGCGGAGTCCGCAACGTACAGTTTGGGAAATTGATGAATCGCCGTCTGGCCGGTAAAAAGAATCTGCTTGCCATCCGGCGACCAGCGCGGATTTTCGTCCTCAAACGCATGATCCGAAATCTTGGTCAGCGTGCCTCCAGCCGCCGGAATCACCCACACATCGGTATTGTGGCTGTCGTCGTAAGCTTTTCCCGTGCGATCGGAGACAAACGCAATACGCGTCCCGTCTGGAGACCATTGCGGATCCGTGTCATTCCAATCCTGCCCCTCGGTGATTTGCTTTGTTTCGCCACCCGGCACACTAACCACCCACAAGTGGCGCCGCTTGTCGTCAAACCACCCAGTATCATTGAACTTGTACTGCATGTGCGTGTAATGCCGCACATCGCTCTTGCGATCAGCAAAAGCCACGCCATCCATCGGCCCCGAAGAACTGACCACCACGATTCGCGATCCCTCAGGAGACCACTGATAACTCTGCACCCCATTCTTCAATTTTGTGAGTGCCACAGCCTCGCCCCCACCTGCAATGGAGAGCAAATATATCTGAGACTTCGGCGTTTCCCCAGCAGGAAGGTCCGAAGACCGCGCCGAAAGAATCGCCAGCGTCTTCCCATCGGGACTCCAACGCGGCGAATTCGAACTAAACCCCTCTGCGCTCAATCGTCGCGGCGCCGCTGAGCCGTCGGCAGGTACAACCCATATCGAGGATTCGCGCCGGTTCTTTTTCTGATCAATCACCGTCAAAACATAAGCCACAACTCGTCCATCAGGCGAAATATGCGGGTCGCCCACGAATTTAAACGAGAGGTAGTCTTCCGCAGTGACGCCGCGCTTGGTCTGCGCCCGCGCGGCGGGCGACCCAAGGCTGCCGAGGTAGAAAAAGCCAATCCCAAAGAACAGCGCGCAGAATTTTCTCATGGTGACCGAGACTCTAGCATAAGAATTGACGAGCACAAACGGCTCCGCCCTTGACGCCTTACTGTTGCAGTGGAGGCGGAGCGGCGGACATCTTGCGAGCGACGTCTTCTTCGGCCTTGTCGTGGAGTTCGCGGACCTTTGCGAACTCCTTTTGGGCCGCGGCTGGATTGCCGGTGGCCTGGTAGACGCGTCCAAGCCGATAGTGCGCATCGGGTTGTTCCGGATCCAACTCCACCGCGCGCTTCAGCGCGGCGATTGCGGCCGGATACAGCCCTTGCTCGGTAAGAATCGCTCCCAGGTCGAGGTGCGCGATGCGAATAGCTTCGTGCAATTGCAAAGACTTCTTGAGCAACGGAATGGCGCCGTCCGCATCGTTCTTCTTCATCTCGATATCGCCAAGATACGCCAGGGCCTGCGCATTATCTGCGTCGACAGCCAGCTCGCCCTTGAACGCGGTCTCCGCCTCATCATATTGCTTCAGCTTCCAGTGAAGATACCCCAGCCCAAAGTGAACGTTAGGTTCCCGAGGAGCGGCTTCTACAGCCTCCTGGAACTCGGCAATCGCTTCCGGAGTCCTCCCCATGCCGTCCAGAGCCTCTCCGGTGAGTACGTGAGCCGCCGCTGAGTTTGGATCGCGCTGAGCGATCTGGCGGAACTCCTCGAGAGCACAGTCGAACTTTTTTGCCCACAAACAGCTCTGTGCAAGCACTTGCCTAAGCTGAAGATTGCCTGGATCCGCCTTCGCTGCCAGTGCAAGTTGCTTGGACGCCTCCGCAAACCGCTTCGTTCCGTAGTAGCTCAAGCCAAGCAGTGCGCGCGCTTGCATATTGTCTGGCTGGGCCGCCGAAGCATTGCTGAGCGGGGCTATGGCCGCCTCAAAATGCCCTTGCTTGAACTCCGCCAGCCCGAGATTCAGTTGGATTCCCGGGAGCTGAGGCTGCAGCGCGAGCGCCTTCCTGTAGGCGGAGGCCGCCTCCGGGTACTTTTGCTCCTTGGAATAGTCCACCCCCAAGCTGGCAAAGGCGGCTGCATCACGCGGATTCCGCTCGATCACTGCTTGCCAGACTTTCACAGCCTCGTCCAGTTTCCCCTGCTGCTCGAGAGCTAGGGCCTCTGAGGGGCCGGCGCCGGAGGATTGCGCGCCGGCGGTGAGCCGCGGGAGGAGGAGAGCGAGAACAGCGACCGTATTTAACCACTTGGTTAAATACGGGCCGCGGGACCTCCTGGGGCCTATTGGCAGGCGGCCTTGCAACGAACAGCCGGCGCTTTGGAACAATGAGTTCAAGGCGTAATGATATCGCAGCGGTTTCCAGTTGGCATAGCCAAAGGGGCCCGGCCCAAGAGCGTCTGGACGAGGGTATTCAAAAGAAAAGCCCCGCTCGCAGTGCGTGCGAGCGGGGCGGGGTGTAACTTCCGGGGTGATTAGAAGTAAATCTTGCCGCCGAGCTGCAAGATTCTCGGGTCAAAGGCAGAGGTCACTGCGCCGAAGTTCGAAGAGCCAAGGCCAGTGCTCACCTGGTTAAACTGCGTATGGTTCCAGGTGTTGAAAGTTTCCAAACGCAGTTCCAAATAGCTGCCGCGAGATTCCCAGAGGTTGAACCTCTTGAAGAGCGACAGGTTCCAGTTGTCGCGTCCAGGTCCGCGCAGATCGTTGTGGGGAATAGTGCCCCAAGCGCCGATGGCTGGAGCCGAGAACGCAGACGGGCTGAACCACTCATTGACTGTATGCGGAGTCGTGAGTGTGCCGGTGAGGTCTGGCCGGTTCGTGCCGCCAGGTACGCCATTGCCTCCTTGCCCGCCGGTAAGGGTGATGTTAATGGGCAGGCCGGACTCCATAGTGACGATGCCGGAGACTTGCCAGCCGCCGACTGCTGTCTTCAGCAGGCGGTTCTCACTGTGGCGGAAAACTGGGATGTCGTAGATGAAGTCGACGACAGCCACGTTCAAGCGGTCATACCCGCTCGATCCGACGTCATATAGCCAGCCTGCCCAGGGGTTGGACACGGTGCCCAAGTCGCCGCCGCCGCTGCCGGCCGTGGTCGGATCGACCGCGTGCGAAAGCGTATAGAAGGCGCGAAGGGTCAAGTCACGGCTAAGCTGCGAGTTCAGGTCCATTTGCAGGCCATTGTAGTGCGTATTGGCTTCGTTTTCCGAAAGGGTGATGGAATTGAAGCCGGGGTACGGCAGGCCTGGTGCAATGTTGTAGTTGAGAGACGATTGGCCGGGGATCAAACCAGCGACTTCCGGTATCTCCGACTCGTTAAACAGGTTGATGTTCCGGTAGTCGTTCTGATGGCGGCCTACGTTGCCAACGTAACTCACCGTGAACACCGACCTGGTTCCGATGGCGTGTTGCACGCCAACACTCCATTGGTAACTGACCGGCGGCTTGTAATCGCTAATATCCAAGCCTGTGATGCCGGCAGCATTAATCGGTAGAGTCACCGGTGTACCGTTAGAAAGAGCGATACTCGGATTGAGCATTGTCACCTGGGGAGTATTGACCTGTAGACTGAACGGAATATTGGGACCGGCGTTGTACATGTCGTTGCCCTGAATGCGCTCGTACATGATGCCGAATCCGCCGCGGACAACGGTTTTGCCGCTTCCCGTTACGTCATAGGCAAAGCCGATGCGAGGACCGAAAGTGGCCCAATGATTGTTGACCAGGCCCTTCGGGACGCCGACCGTGCCGGGAATGCCGATGCCGTTCAAATAGAGCGGAACGCCGGCGAGGATGGGATTGGGGCTGGTGCCAAGACCCGGGCTGTTGGGGCTAATGGTGCCGTTTGGCAGCATGAGAGCGGTGTTGGCCGGGTTATATAGCTGGGGATAGAAATTCCCCATGCGGTCATTCGCTTCATACGTGTGCGGTATGCCGTCCCAACGCAAGCCGAGGTTAAGGGTCAACCTGCGGTTCACGCGCCAGTTGTCCTGAGCGTAAGCAGCCCAAGAAACGTTGTTCCACTGACCGCTATCCTGCACGGCCAGCTCTTGATAAGAGTTAGGCATGCCGAGCAACATGCTGGCGAAGCTGTTTCCGCAAGTGGTGTTGGCCGGGCAAGCCGCAGTCCCGGAAGTAAACGTGTTGTTGAAGCCGAAACCGCCTTGGGTCTGACCGAAGAGGTCCTGGGTCTTCTTGTAGAGCGCCCAGCTGCCACCGAATTTGAACTGGTGGGCGCCATGCGTCCAGGAGACGTCATCGCGGACCTGGTAGTCATCGGCCTTGTTTTTCCATGGCCAGCTGGAGATTTCGAAATTCGCGCCGCTCTGGCCGCTCAAGTCGATGTTGGGCATGCGATTCAAGTTGTTCGGTCCAGAGAAGAGCCTGGAGTTCGTCCCATCGTAACCAGTTGGGAGGGCCAAGCTGGCCAAGCCCGTGGCCGCATAAGGAATGATATTGATGCGGTTCCCGTTGTAGTTGAAGGCCACTTCATTGATGAGCGTCGGGCTGATCGTATAGGTGGTATGGATGACAGCGCTATACGAGGGATTGCCGAAGTTGTCGCCGACCGTGGGAACGTTGTCTCCGCTCCACTGGCTGATTGCAAAACCCTGTGTGACTTGTTCGGCGATGTAATGCCCGAACACAGACAGCTTCGGTGTGAAGTTATGATCGATGCGCACGATCTCTTCCCGCAAGGTTGTGCTGGAGTTGGCGCCGCCGTGGAACTCGGCATTTCCACTCCCGTCAACGGTGTTGTTCGCCGGGAAAATGCCGGCCCCAACCAGAGCCGCTGCGTTAGGATTAATCATGCAAGAGGGAATGATGTTGCCAGGGAACTGTGCACCTGACACGATTCCCGCCGGGGCTGTCTTGCCAGGACAATTGGCAAACAGAACGCTGGAGGCAACTTGGGCACCCGTGAATCCAAACGTTGGAACGAAGATGGGATTAGGCGTCTTAAGAGAGAGTAGCGAGCTGAAATTCCCGCCGTAAGTATCCGTGCCGGGAACCGTCTGGTTGACCGAAGCGCCTGTGATCAAGGGACGCCATTCCATATTGTAGAAGAAGAAGGTCCTTTTTTTGTCCGGGTTATAGAAGTGGCCAAAAGTTACCGGGCCGCCGACGTTGAAGCCGTAAACGTTGAGGCGCAGCGCGCTGTTGGGCACGAAGTAGTTTTGTGCGTCGAAATAGTCGTTGCGATTGAATTCCCAGGCGGAAGCATGGAACTGGCTCGTTCCAGACTTCAGAACCATGGTCATCGTGCCGGCGGAAGAGAGACCATAATCCGCACTGTAGTTGGAAGTGAGAGCGCGGAACTCCTGAATAGCGTCGGAGGATGGGGCAATGCTCATGCCACCGGCGCCGCCGCGGTCATCGTCTTCACCACCATCCAGCAAGTAGATGTTGTGGTTCTGACGCATGCCATTGAATTCCACGCTGGCATCGCCGCCGACCGGTGTATTGACGTAATTGTTGATCTGGCTGGACGCCCCTGGCGTCAAGGCAGCCAGCTGATAAATGCTGCGCCCGTTCACGGCGATCTGGCTCATCTGCTGGTCGGAGATGAGGTTGCTGCGCTCGCCGGAATCGGCCTGTACCTGCACGGCATTGGCTTCGACCGTAACGGTTTCCTGCGCCGCGCCCAGTTGCATCTGGAAGTCGACGCGCATACGAGCGCCGATCGTCAGAACGATGTCTTTTTGTTCCGCGACCTTAAAACCTTTGGCCTCGGCTTTGATGACGTAATGGCCGACCTGAAGATCAACGGCGACGTACGCGCCGGAGTCATTCGTCGGAATGGTACGGATTGCGCCCGTATCAACGTTGGTCACAGTGATTGCCACATTCGCGATCGCGGCACCGGAAGGATCGGTAACGGTCCCAACGATGGTGGTTTGCTGCGCAAACGTTGCAGCGGAAAAACCAATCAGGGCAACTAATAGAACAAATAGAAAACGCAAACGGAAATACTTCGTCACAAAAACGATATTCTTAGCTGAACACAACGACAAATTCATAGTCATGCCTCCACACCCCACGGCGATTGGAAACGCCGTTAACGTAAACGGAGCTTTTCATTGGAGTGCTGTTAATGTCAAGCACTTTTTTTGATTTAAAGTAGCTGCCGCCCTGATCCTCCGCTTTGTAACAAAACCCAGTTAAAGGGGCGAGCTACGGAGAGTAGGACTTTCCGCGTGGTACTCCTAGCAAGAACCAACGAGCTAAATCCATTGAGCTCAGCTTATTCGTGTAAGGATGCGTTTTAGAGCAACTTCAAAACATGACTCCGGGAGGGGAGTCGAGATAGCATTTAGGGGTGACCTCTCCAAGTCCGAAAATAAGCAAGGCGCTCCGTCCGAAATTGTTTTTCGCATCGAGTCTGCTGTTAACCGTGTCCTGCATTTTTTTAATTGCACTGGGATTAACGGGCCAGCAGCCCGCGAATCCACCGACAAAACCATCTTCTTCCGGGATGGGAGTGGCCACTGGCGGCGCGCACCCCGCAGTGAAAGATTCGCTCTCCCGCCCGATCACGGCTGGTGGATTTGTGGACGGCGCGACCGTGGTATTCAGCGACATCAGCAAAAATGCCGGTCTTGAAAAATTCCTGCATCGTTCCGGAACTCCGGAGAAGAGCACCATCCTGGAAACCATCGGCTCCGGTGTGGCGTTGCTGGACTACGACAACGACGGTTGGCTCGACATCTATCTTCTGAATGCTTCCACCATCGCGGCGCTCAAAGGCAAGGAAGCTCCGCCACGAGCCATGCTCTTCCACAACAATCACGACGGCACTTTTACGGACGTCACCGAGAAGGCAGGTGTCGCGAACGAACGATGGGGAGTGGGCATCGCCGTAGGGGACTACGACAACGACGGGTGGCCGGACATTTACGTTGCGAACTTTGGGAAGAACCGTCTTTATCACAACAATCAGGACGGCACCTTCACAGACGTCGCGGAGAAAGCTGGGGTAACTCTTGGCGGCTGGTCGGCCGGGCCCACCTGGGGCGATTACGACCACGACGGGCTGCTCGACCTTTTTGTTCCTGGTTACGTGAAGTTTGATATCGAGAATCCGCCGATCGCGGGGCAAGGACGCATCCCACCAAATTTTTGTCAGTTTCGGGGCATTGCGGTGATGTGCGGCCCGCGAGGGTTGCCGGGCGAGAGCGATCACCTTTTTCACAACAACGGTGACGGCACGTTTACGGATGTCAGCGTCAAGGCTGGTGTTTCCGATCCCCGCGGTTACTACGGTCTGGCATCTGCTTTTGTGGACGTGGATGATGACGGATGGGTGGACCTGGTGGTGGCCAATGATTCCACGCCGAACTATCTTTATCGCAACAAGCACAACGGCACATTTGAGGATGTAAGTTACGCGTCAGGATTTGCTCTAAGTGAGGATGGGCGCGAACAAGCCTCCATGGGGATCGCCATAGGCGATTACCAGCGGAATGGGCGAGTCGATCTTTTCACCACAACGTTTTCTGACGATTACAAAACGCTCTACCGAAATGACGGGCAAGGCAATTTTTCGGATGTCACCTACCAGGCCGGTCTGGCGGGTCCGACGATTCCTTTTCTAGCCTGGGGGACCGGATTCCTCGATTTTGACAATGACGGTTTGCTCGACCTATTTATCGCCAACGGACACGTGTATCCGGAGGTGGATAAGCAAGATTGGGGCACAACCTGGGCGGAACGTCCGCAGCTATTCCGGAATCTGGACGGAAAGAAATTCCAAGAAGTTCCGCCGGCGACCGGGAGCGGACTGGCGGACGTTATCCCCGCGCGAGGCGCGGCCTTCGGAGACATTTTTAACGATGGCGCAATCGATGTGGTCATCAATAACATCGATTCGAAGCCCACACTACTGCGCAACGTGCTGAAGACCGGCAATCATTGGCTGGAGCTGAAACTTATCGGTGGGCCCAAGAGTCCTCGCGATGCCAACGGGGCAAAGGTTTTTCTCACGGTGGGCGGAGTTAGGCAGCGGGGAGATGTGTATAGCGGCGGATCTTACAGCTCGAGCTCCGATCAGCGCATCCACTTTGGATTGGGCGCCGCTACCGCAGTGGATTCGATTGAGATCTATTGGCCGAGCGGAGCAAAACAAAAGATCACCTCAACCGGTATCGATCGCATCATTACCGTCGAAGAGGGGAAGAACGGCGTAGGAGGCAGCAAGGAATAAATGGACAACTGGGGCTCAGTCCGAATCGCTTTCGGCGACCCGGCCGTTCAGGGGTTCTGATTCACGGGAATATTGGTGTTGGGTATAACTTCGAGCGCGCTGCGATTCAGCAGGTAAGCATCTGCCTCGACGGACCCGGCGGGACCATCGTGAGTGAACGTCGTGGACGCCAGGGCTTCCAGCGGAATGTTCACATCCTTGCCCGCCCCAACGCTTTCACACACCGTGCTCTTGGCAGGGATGGACAGTGTCAGGGATGCCGGCTGGAGTGCTTTTCCCGGCACCGGAGTTGCGTTCAAAACTCCCGTAATTAGCAGGTCGGTTGTGTTCGTAAAACAATAGGATTCTTTTGGCGCTCGGACCTCCTCCGTGCTATCTGTCGAAAAAATCTTGAAATTGCTGAAGCTGTGGCGGCGATAGAAGCGGCGGCCATTCCACTCGACATACAGTTCAGCCGTTTGCGGGAGCCAAAGCTGCTGATTGCGCGTGCGGAATTTGACCGAAGCAAACTCGATGGCAATATGTTCGCGCGTCAGGTGGATCTTCTCGACAGGGTTGAGCAGGTCCGACTCGAGGCGGAGCACTTGATACGTGCTGGCATCGATCCAGGCGCGGCCAGTCAGCTGGAGTGGGTAACTGAAACCATTGATGACATACGAACGGAAGGGATTGAGGTCATTCTTCTTCTCTTCGAATTGAACCAGCCAGCTTGGGTGACCTTGCCATTCGCCGAGACCTTCGCAGGTGAAATGGAATCCCGGCGCCAGCAACGGGTGAAAGATCAATCCGTGTTCAGACAAATTTGCCGTGCGAATCCCTGACGGAAACTGCTGAGCGCGGACGACGCCGCCATTGCGATATTCCTGCATTTGGAAACCGCCCTGCGCGTCGTGGGAGACGGTAACCACGTAATCAAAGGAGCGGACATCGGCGGTGCCAGGAACTCCGGCAGCGTTTAGTTTGTAGTGTTCCACGCGCTCCACGGCGTCGAATTTTTGCAGGGTGTTCAGGAGTTGCTCGGCGCGCTGGCCGGCACCTTGCAAAACCGTCGGGAGAGAGCACGGGACATCGACGGCAACCTGAGGCACGGATTCATCCACGCGCATAGGAATCACGGAGTTGGCGTCGGATGGCGAGGCAGGTCGCTGTTCTGAGACGGCAGGCGCTTCCACCGTTGGCGCGACAGTTGGCGCTGGGGACGCGGTCAAGGGCCAGGCAGCCGCGGGCGCCGTCGTGGGCGCAGTCACCGGCAGGGAAGCCGTAGGAACTGCGGCAGGTGCGGCCCCGCTCGCACTCGCGGGTTCCACGGAAAGCCCGTCAACAAGGGTAAAATTAGAAATAGTGGGGGGAGCCGGGGCAGCCGCGTCAATGGGAGTTTCCGCCGGTCCCGCGACAGGCGCCGTTTGGGAGGATGGACCTGGATTGCCGCCTGAGGACTGCACTGCCTTCTGAACCTGTTCCTGCATTCTGCGGACACGGTCGGCGGTGGCGCCATCTGGCGTCAGCTTCAGATAGTTTTGGGTATCGCTCAGAGCTGCGGGAAAGTCGTTCGTGCGGACATGGAGATTGTAAAGCAGCAGATAGATCTGGGGATTCTCCGGTTTTAGATCGCGAGCTGCGGACGCGCAGGTTACGGCTTCCTTAAAACGTTGCTGCCCGGAGAGCGCCACGGCCAATTCGAATTGGCCGCGCCAGGAAGAAACATCGACGGCAATCGCTTTGCGTAGCAGAGGCTCGGCGTCGGAAAAACGTTTCTGGGCGTTGAACATCGCAGCAAGATCAACCATCGCTTGCGGATACTTTTCCGTACTCAACTCGATGGACTTTCGCAGAGCTGTCTCCGCCGCCGCTGCATCGCCCATTCTGTTTTGTGCCAGCCCCATCGCCGCGTAGGCTTCGTAGTAGGTTGGATACTTGGCGATGGCGCGAGCAAATTCAGCAACGGCACCGCGATAGTCGGACTTATCCACGATGAGTCGAACACCCTTCGCGAACAATTCTCGCGCTTTGGGCGGCACACTCAACTCGTGCTGCGAAATGGGATTTACAGATTTGGGCCCGGACTCGCTGCTTGCCGCTCGTAAGAGGATGTCTTTGTAGACGTGGCCTGATCCATCTGGCCGTATGTACTCGCGCACAGGCACGTAGCCCTCGTGCAGAACCGCTACGTAGCAATCGCCGGGTATTTCATCGAATTCGTACATGCCATTTCCATCCGAATAGGCGAACGAGATCGGGGTGCCCATGGCGTTCTGCAGCTCGATGCGAGCCTCACTGATGATGTGGCCTGAGCCTTCCTCGCGAATGTAACCGGACAGGATTTTCTTCAGTGGTTCTTGCCCTTGCCCAGAGGATGAGGATGGGAAGAACAGAAACAAAGAGAACAAAACCGGAGCATACCGTCGCCGCATAAGCCAATTCCCTGCGGAGATGATAGCAGGAGGGAACGCCCAGCACCACGATACTCTAACGTGAAAAATGACTGGCCTCCGCCCCTTAGGTGCTCCACGGAACGACAGTGTAGGAACGTGGCGGCAGTTCTAGGGTCGTGCGTCCTCCAGCGGTCGAAGGTTTTTCGGCCTTTTGCGGCGCCACGCGCGCCGGCGCATCGAATGCGTTTGCCGCTTTCAGGTCACGACCTGTAAGGACCACGGCGTCACCGGCGCGCGGGGAGGAACCTTCCCAGACAATTTCCACTTGATGAGGTTTCGCTAAGTCTCGATTGAGTAGGAACAGCGCGCTCTTTCCGGTGTCGGCTTGGTGCGTCGCGGACGCGTCCACGTAGCTTACCGCTCCCATGCTGGTGACCTCGTAGGTCGGCGATTCCACCATAAGCTCTAGCGCCGAGCCGCGAGCAAACTCGAGAGCCCAGCTGTACGGGTAATAGATCGTTTGCCTTAGCAGACCATCGGCATTGGTCATGATTGGCGCGATGACATTGACGAGCTGCGCCAGGCATGCGAGTTGCACGCGGTCTGCCTTGCGAATCAGCGAATTGATGAGGCCTCCGACCAGCAGGGCGTCTTCGAGGTTATAGACTTCTTCCAATAGATGTGGCGCACTTTGCCTGTGACCATTCACGGCATCGCCAGTGCGCGCGCGGTACCAGACGTTCCATTCATCGAAACTCAGCCACAGCTTTTTCGGCGAGCGTTTGTGCCCGCGGACCATGTCGCACACTGCGGCTACTTCGTCGATTTGCCGCTCCATGCTCAGATTCAGGGCCAAGAACTTCGAGCTATCGCCACCGGTTTCCTCCGCTGTATTGCCGAAGTAACGATGGAGAGAAATGGCGTCGACGTACTCGTAGCACTGCTCCAGAACTTCGCGGTCCCATTCCAGATACGTCGGCATGCCGGGGCCGCTCGACCCGCAGGCGATGAGCTTTAGCGAAGGATCGACGTAGCGCATCTGCCGCGCGGCGTCTTCGGCCTTCAAACCATACTCCGTGGCCGTCATGTGGCCGATTTGCCAGGGGCCGTCCATCTCGTTTCCAAGGCACCACTTTTGGACGTTGTAGGGTTCCGCGATTCCGTTTTTGCGCCGCAGATCGCTCCAGCGGGTGCCTTTATCTAGGTTGCAATACTCCACCAGCGCGGCCGCTTGCTCCGCGGTACCCGTGCCCAGATTCAAGCCCAGAAGAGGTTCTGTCCGAACGAGACGGCACCACGCGAGAAATTCATCCGTTCCAAACTCATTCGAATTCATCGAATTCCACGCTTTGTCCAGCACGGCCGGGCGGCTTGCTTTGGGGCCGACTCCGTCCAGCCAATTGTATCCGGATACAAAATTTCCGCCGGGATAGCGGATGATGGGAACGCCCAGTTTTTTTATTTCGTCGAGAACATCCTTTCGATAGCCGTTCGAGTCCGAAAGTTTAGATTGCGGATCGTAAATGCCTTCGTAAATGGCGCGGCCGAGATGTTCGAGGAAAGAACCAAACACTTCCCGATGAAGGGGAGCAATCGTGCGACGCGAATCGGCGTAGATTCGGACCGGCTGGCCCGCGGCCGATTGGCCGAACAAGTTCCGAACGAATGTAAAGGTCGCTCCAAGGGTCATTCCCGCTTTAGACGCATCTTGTAGAAAGTGCCGCCGTGAGACTGAACGCATTTGGAGAGCTCCCCCGCAAATTTAGACTCAGACAGTGAGCGGTCCGATTCCGGTCAGAGCCGCAAAAGCCGCGGGCACGTCTAATTCTCCGCGATGCCGAACCCCTCAATCAGGCCGGCGGTGATTGTACTCCCCAAGTCAACGACCAGCGCAAGCGCACGATTCTTCGGCGCCAACCGTCCAAGCCGATTGTTCTTTTCCTTCGTTTCATTAAATCGTGTTAAGGTACGCGGTCCGCGCATCCCGTATCCTAAATCGCTTTGCAGGGGTGGAGGCTTAGGACGGGTGCCCGGAACTGCTGAAACTAATCGGCCATTTGGTGGTAATCCCATGTTTGATCTTGCGTGGCAGCACGGGACCGTACCAACGCAGAAGCACGCGTTGCCTGCGGCGCGCGGAATGTCGGAGTGCGTTCGATGAACAAGGAGAAACACGGAATCCACCGGATCGCCGAAATGGCGAACGTTTCCATCGGCACCGTGGACCGCGCGTTGCACGGGCGCGGCGGCATCAAGGAAGCCACTCGCAAGCGCATTCTGCAAATCGCCCAGCAAATCGGTTATTCGCCAAATCTTGCGGCTCGCGCACTTTCTGTCGCGAAGTCGCGCGTGCGTATTGGCGTGTGCATCCCGAAGGAAATCCATTTTTTCTACGACCAGCTCTGGGGCGGAGTCCTGGACGAAGAGCATCATCTGGAACAGCTCGGCGTCGAGTTCGAAAACCGTCCCGTCGAAACTCTGGGAGCAGGGGACCTCGAGGTTTTCAAGGATCTGGTGGATAGCCGCGTCGATGGAATCGTCCTCACCGCCGGAAGCCCAAAAGAATTGACGCCGCTGATCAACGAAGCCGAGGAAAAAGGCGTACGCGTCGTTTGTGTTTCTACGGATGCGCCGGAAAGCCATCGCTCGAGCATCGTCTGTGTTGAGCCGCATTTGAACGGCTGTCTGGCCGGCGAATTGATGGGCAAGTGTGTTCTGCCGGGTTCCAAAGTAGCCGTCGTCGCCGGAATGCTCTCGACCGAAGATCACCGCAAGAAAACAGACGGCTTTTCCGAAGGATTTCTGCGGCAATGCCCCCAGGGGAAAATCGTCAGTGTGGTGGAAGGCCATGAGGATGAGAGCGAAAGTTTTCAAAAAACGTCGGAACTTCTCCGTCGCTTTCCCGCACTCGACGGACTTTATGTGAACACCGTCAACTGCCTTCCGGTTTGCCGCGCCCTGGGTGCGCGCGGCTACGAAGGAAAAGTAAAACTAATCACCACGGACCTCTTCGCCGAGATGGCTCCGTACTTTCAAAAAGGGATCATCACCGCGTCGATTTACCAGCACCCCTACCGCCAAGGTCAGATCGCCGTGCGTCTCCTCGCCGATAACCTCATCAACAAAGTTCACCTCCCTCCGGCAGCACATCTCAGCCCCGGAGTGGTGATGTCCACAAACCTGCACCTCTTCCGCGAAACGCGCCAGACAGATTCCAAAGCAAGCGAGCCTGCGCTCAAGACGCGCAGCGTCTTGCAAGCCTGAAAATTCGTGCCGCCGTGAATCCTTATCCGATTCCGTGACGGATCATCTCCACGAAGCGTGCTGGGTTTCGAGGGCTACGCGGTCGCGGATGAAAGCTCACAACTCAGACTTTTTGTGCAAACACACAACGGAGCAAACAGGGGAGCGATTATTCTTGCCGCAGCGCTTCCAATGGATCCACTTGAGTCGCACGTCGCGCGGGAATGTACATGGCCGCCAGCGAAACGGCCATCAGCCCGACGGAAACCGCGCCGAAGATCAGCGGATCCGTGGCGCTGACTTCATAGAGCAGGCTCTTCAGCAGGCGCGTCAACGCGAGTGCCCCGGCAATACCTGTGATCAACCCAGCGGCCACGGGGAGCAATCCCTGCTGCAAGACCAATGCGAGAACGTCAACGGAACGGGCGCCGAGAGCGATGCGAATTCCGAATTCGCGACGCCGCTGATCGACCAGATATGCCAGCACGCCGTAGATGCCGATAGCAGCGAGGAGACCTGCGAGCGCAGCGAATACCGCCATCAATTGAATCGAGAATCGCTGCCGGGAGAGCGAATCGGCCAGGATCTGGTCCATGGTAAGCAGCTCCGCCGGCAGGTTGGAATCGAGCGCAGCGATTTCGCGGCGGACTGTGGAGACCAACGCGAGCGGATCGTACGCGGTCTTCATCACGATTGCCAACGAGCCGAACGGAACCTGCGGGCCGAAATAGTAGACTCGCGGCTCGGGTGGAGCAGACAAGCTGCGGGATTTCGTCGCGGCAACCACGCCGACGACCGTAAATGTGCTCCCGGCTAACGGGACAGTGATCTGCATCCCGAGCGGGTCGGCGTTCGGGAACAATTTCTCAGCAGTGATCTCATCGATGACGGCTGCGCCGGGCGATCCTTGTTCGTCGGAAGCGGCAATGTCGCGGCCGCGCAAGAGGGGGATTCCGAGAGTTTCAAAAAATCCGGGCGAAGCGCGCGTTTGCCAGATGATCTGCTGCGGCTCATTTGGATTTCGCGGATGACCTGCGATCTCGACTCCGCCGCTTCCGGGGCCGCCGTTGTAAGGAAGGAAATCGATGGTTGCGGCAGAGCGCACGCCCGGAATCGCGCGTACGCGTTCGAGCAGCAATCGCTGAAAGGCAGCTCTTTGCGAGGGTTCCCGGTATTGCGCTAGCGGCAAGGATACAAACGCGGTCAGCACATTTTCGGAACGGAATCCGGGACTGGCGCGCTCCAAGCGAACGAAGCTTCTGACGAGGAGACCGGCGCCGATCAAAAGCATCAGAGAAGCGCAGACTTCGAAGGCCACCATCGATTCACGCAACAACCTGCGTCCCATAGTCGATCCGCGCGAGCCTTCTTTGAGCGCTTCCGTAAGATCGATTCGCGAAGTTTCGAGAGCGGGAGCGAGGCCGAACAGCACGCTCGCGACGATCGAGACGAAAAGGGAAAAGCCCATGACCCAGGCGTTGATAGCAGGGCTGGCTCCGTGAATCAAATCGGCGGGACCGAACTGCGCGTAAAGGCGAAGACCGTAAAGCGCCAGCAACGTTCCCGTGGCACCGGCGATGGAGGCAAGCAGCAGACTTTCGGTCAACAGCTGCCGCATCACGCGAAGGCGCGAAGCGCCCAAGGCCGAGCGGATGCCGATCTCCCTGCGACGCTTCATCGCACGGGCGAGCAAAAGGTTGGAAACGTTGGCGCAGGCGATGAGCATCAACGCACCCACCGAGGCGATCAGCACCAACAAAGGCGCCTTCAAATCGCCCGCCTGCTTTTCTGCGAGCGGCTTCAGGTCAACGGAAAATCCGCGGTCCATCGAAGCCTGATTGGGATACTGTTCGACGATGAGAGCAGCGATGTGGCGAAATTCATCGCGCGCTTCCTGGATGGTCCCGCCGGGTTTGAGCCGCCCAATGACGTCGATATTGTGCGGGCTGCGCGTACCGGGTGCGGTTTCGGAGGGAGCGAAGGCTAGTGGCATCCACACATTGGCGGCAATGCGATAATCAAGAATTGGCCGGATTACGCCCGCGACACGATAAGATTCGAGATTGATCTGAATGTTCTTCCCGACAATGGATGGATCGCGGCCGTAGCGGCGCGTCCATAATCCTTCTGAGAGGATGGCGACGTGATCTCTGCCGGGCTGCTCGTCATCGGAAGTAAACAGGCCGCCGACGATGGGGACGACGCCGAGCATTGGGAAGGCGCTGGCGGTGATGCGCAGCGCCGGGATATCCTCGGGCTGTCCGTCGCCCGTTAAGGTCGCTACCGCCCCGGTTACCGACGCGATTTCTGTGAAACACTTTGCCTGGCGCCGGAATTCGGCGTAATCCGGGGCCGTGGGTGCGATGCCGTGCAACGAATAGCGGGGCAGCGTCTCCTGTACGATGACCAGCTGGTCGGGATACGGGTAGGGTAGCGGATGGAGCAGCACTGCATCGATCGCAGAAAAAATTGCGGTGTTCGCACCGATCGCCAGCGCGAGCGTTAGGATCGCGACGAGGCTGAAGCCGGGGCTTTTCAGAAGCTGGCGAAGCGCGAACTGAAGATCTGGCAACATGGTTTACCGGCGTGAGGACATGAGAAGCGTTTTAGGCCCCTTCGTGCTTCTTTCGGGAGCGTTATTGATTCTAAATCGAAATTCTCTCTAGCGCCTGATAATTGCGGTTGCTGGAAACTGATCCACAACGAATTCGTACTCAAAACATACCAAGATGAACGCGCCCGAATTGTAATCCGTTTAGGCAGCATTTGTTTGATCCACGTTAAGTTCATTCGGGCGAGGCGCGGATTTCGATGTAGTCGATGGACGCATGCTCCGCCCCATCGGGAACACCCTCAATGCGGATGTGGTCGCCGGGGTGAAGCGCCAGCCCAATGATTCGTCGCCGCGTGGAAGAATCGCCGCTCGGCTTCGTCGCCGGCAAGTGATCGTCAGCGACCCATTCATCGACGACCTTGTCGCCAATTAGCGCACGAAACTTCGATTGGCCGTTGTTCTGGTCAAAATACTCCACATCGACCTGGTACCTACCAGCAGCACCATCGAAAGTAAAGGCGGCGAAACATTTTTGCGCTGGAGGAACGCACTCGACCGCCTTTCCGCCCGAAGCGCTTTCACGTGGAACAACCTCAAACGGCACATATCCTTGCAGCTGCATCGCTTCGGCCTCGATGCGGTCGGGATAGTGACCTACTCGGCGCAATTTGTCGGGTATGCCGGAAATTTGAAAAAACCAATTGCAAACGGCGTCGCGCCAGACAATCGCATGCCCGGCCTGAAATTCGAGGCGCTTCAACACTTCCGCATAACGCTCTTGGTCTACGCGGCCTTTCAGCGTTTTCCATTGCTGCACAAGATTTTCTGCCTGCTCCGCGCCGGCATAGTGCGAATCATAAATGTACTGGATAACGGTCTTCCCCGAATGCAGGACGTAGGTGTACGGCACATGATGAAAGAACAGCAGCAATTCGTCCGGAGTCGTACTCAGCGACTCGTACATCTTCGCAACTGGCGCGCGGTATTGATCGACATATGCCGTACCCGTGGCTGCCGTGCGATCCATGCCGACGCCATCGTGGTCCGCGCGGTGCCATTGGCCCCAGCCGTTTCTTTCCGACGATTCGACCCCTGGCCCGAAATGGCTGCCGAGAATATCGGTAAGCGTTCCCGCGCCCAATGGACCGGTGTAATTTTCATAGATCGGCCAGGAAGCCAGCAGCATCTCTGAAATGGTTTGCACCACGGCGGGATCGTTTCCAAAGCTGAGACGCGTCCACTGCTCTGCAATCGTTTTCGAATCGAGACTTGGATTCCACGCGAGCCTGCCATATCCATAAAGATTCGCCATAGCCAGAGGATGACCCAGCCAGTTGGCATCCATGCCGACATTCACGACGGCAACGAATCCGCCGATGGGGCGATGAAACGTTTTGCCTGCAGCAATGTCCTCTGCCGGGGTGGGCTGCTCGCCAGCGTGCATATCGAAATCGAGAACTTCTTTCCACATCGGTGGAAGAAAACACAAATGCCGCTGCTGGCCGGTATACTCCTGCGTGACTTGCAGCTCCATCGCTTCATTTGTTTTCTCGAGTCCGCTGAAAAGCGGAGACACCGGTTCGCGCACCTGGAAATCAATCGGTCCATGTTTGATTTGGATGATTACGTTGTCGTCGAACTTGCCGTCGAGCGGATGAAAGTTGTCGTAAGCCGCCTTAGCGCGGTCGTTCTTTAGATTGGTCCAATCGAGATGGTGGTTGTAGACAAATGCACGATAAAAAACGATTCCGTGATGCGGCGCAAGAGCACGCGCAATCACATTGGCGGCATCGGCAGGCGTGCGGCCATACGTTGCAGGACCGAGGCGCCCCTCCGAATCCGCCTTAACGACAACGCCCGCAAAATCCGGAATCTGCCGGTAAATCTCATATACCTTTTTCTTCCACCACTCGGCGACGCGCGGATCGGCAGGGTCAAACGTATCGAGGCCGCCGATCACCTTTGGGCTGCTGAGATCGACGGAAATAGAAAGCCGAACTCCCCACGGGCGAAACACGTCGGCAACGCGAGCGAGCTGCGGCAGAAAACTGTCTTCCAGAACGCGCGGGTTGGCGTTCACATTGTTGATCGCGCATCCGTTGATTCCAATCGAAGCGAGCAGCCGCGCGTATTCGCCGGCGCGCGTCAAGTCGGCTCGCACCTTGCCATTCTCAAAAAAAATAGACGGCCCGGCGTACCCGCGCTCTATGCGCCCGTCCAGGTTGTCCCACTGATCCACCCAACGAATCGGCGCGCCGGGCTGCTGGGCTTCACGCAACGCGGAGAGGCTCTCGCCACGGGCGATCTTGCTGAGCAGCGCGAACACGCCATAGAGTACGCCGCGATCCGTCGTTGCCGTCACAATCAGGCAGTTGACTGCGTGGAATTTTTCCGTGGCGATCAGGAAACCGTCATCGCGAAGATCGGCCTGATCGAAAAGTTTGGGTGAGTCGGTTCGCAATCGGGAGAGCGTACCCAGGACGATGGCGGATTCCCGCGGCAAGTCTTTCTCCTCACGCAGCGTCCGCGCCACCATTCCGTGAAGGCCGCGAAGCAGTTCAGCTTTCGCGGATTCAAGCACTGGAGAATCGCCGCGCACCACCACGCTCGCGGGCAAGGCTGAGTATTTTTGCGCGGCGCTCTTCTCCAGCGGCGCGTAGCGCAGCCAGGCGTCAGCCCCAGTTTCCGCGCGCGCACACCTCGCTCCAAACCCACAAAACAGCAGTGCGGCGCAGATCGTTATGTACAGGAAACGACGCATGGGATTGCCAGTCTATAACATCCCAACAGCCTGGCCGTGTTGGGTGTCCAGCCGTGGCGAAATCTGGTGTCCCTCAACGGGCCACCGAAAGATCCGCCGTGTACGTTAACGGCCGTGCTATAGTACCAGCCGTTTTTCAGATTACAAGTATCGCTATTTTTCCTCGGAGGCTTTGATGAAGTTTTTTTCTTGCGCCCGGCTGGCTGTCAGTGCATCTATGGCTCTCTTCGTTTGCGTTCCCATCTTTCTCCGCAGCCAGGCGCAAGACGTTCCCGCTTACCGCAATCCGAAGCTGCCCCTCGAGCAGCGCCTGGCCGATCTTCTCTCGCGCATGACGCTGGAAGAAAAAGTCGCTCAGATGGAAGGCGTCTGGGAGAATCCGGCCTTCATGCGCACTCCCGAGTCGCGCTTCGTCGATGACCAGGGCGCGTTCCTCCCCGAGCACGCGGCCGTCCTGCTGAAGGACGGTATCGGCCAGATGTCGCGTCCGAGCGAAGTCTCCCATGGCCCGCGCGAAGAAGCGGAGTTCACCAACACGCTGCAGAAGTGGATGAAGGAGAACACGCGGCTTGGCATTCCTGTGATGTTTCATGACGAATGCCTGCACGGCCACATCGCCGACAAGGGCACCTCTTATCCCGCGGCGATCGGCCTCGCATCCACCTGGGATCCGGAATTGCTGCACGAGGTTTTCACCGCCGATGCTGCGGAAGCACGCGCCCGCGGCGTGCAAGAATGCCTCGCGCCCGTTCTCGATCTCGCGCGCGATCCGCGCTGGGGCCGCACGGAAGAAACTTACGGGGAAGATCCCTACCTTGTGTCGCGCCTTGGCGTCGCGGCAATAAAAGGCTTTCAAGGCGACGGCCCGGGTGTCGACAAATCGCACGTCATGGCTACTGCGAAACACTTCGCCGTCCACGGCCAGCCCGAAGGTGGCACCAACGTCGCCCCCGGAAACTATTCCGAGCGCGTCATCCGGGAATACTGGCTGAAACCTTTCGAAGCCGCCGTAAAAGAAGCTCATGTCCACACCGTGATGGCCTCCTACAACGAAATCGATGGCATCCCTTCCCACAGCAACAAACATCTGCTTACCGACATTCTGCGTCACGAGTGGGGATTTAGCGGCGTCATCGTCTCCGATTATTTCGGTATCACCGAGCTCATTCGCATCCATCACGTCGTCGCGAACAAGGAAGCCGCCGCGCGCATGGCTCTCGATGCCGGCGTGGACATCGAGTTGCCGTTTCCGGACGCCTATCCCGGTCTCGTTCCGCAGGTGCACAACGGCACGGTTTCCGAAGCTGCCGTCAATCGCGCCGCCGCGAGCGTGCTCCGCGCAAAATTCCTCGCCGGACTTTTCGATGATCCCTACGTCGATCCCGCCTATGCGGAAAAAATCACGAACAGCGCTGAACATCAGAAACTCGCGCTAAAAGCCGCGCGCGAGACGCTTACGCTACTGAAAAACCAGAACAATCTTCTTCCCCTGGACACCGCCAAGTACAAACACATCGCCGTCATCGGTCCCAACGCGCACGACTTGCACCTCGGCGGCTACAGCAACAAACCCGGCCGCGGCGTAAGCATTCTTGACGGTATCAAAAATCGCGTCGGCTCCAGCGCGGAAGTTCTCTACGCCGAAGGCACGAAAATCACCGAAACGATTCCCGATTGGGACGCCGACAAAGTCGAACTCGGCGATCCCGCCAAAAATGCCCAGCGCATCGCGGAAGCCGTCAAAGTCGCGCAGAAGTCCGATGTCATCATTCTGGTTCTCGGCGACAACGAATCCACTTCCCGCGAGGCCTGGGCCCCCGAACACAAAGGTGACCGCGACGATCTTTCGTTGCTCGGCAATCAAGACGATCTCGCCAAAGCAATGCTCGCGACGCACAAACCCGTCGTAGTGCTGCTGCTGCATGGCCGGCCCAACGCCGTCACCTACATTGCGGAAAATGTTCCCACGATTCTCGACGGCTGGTATCTCGGCCAGGAAGGCGGCACTGCCGCGGCGGAAGTGCTCTTCGGCGACTACAATCCCGCGGGCCGGCTGCCCATCACGGTGCCGCGCACCGTCGGCCAAATTCCCGACTACTACTATCAAAAGCCTTCCGCCAAGCGCGAGTATCTCGACGACACCACGAAGCCGCTATTCCCCTTTGGCTGGGGGCTGAGCTACTCCACTTTCCAGTACGAGAATCTCCACCTGACGCCTGATTCCATCGGCCCAGAAGGAACCACGCATGTCAGCGTGAAGGTAACCAACACCGGCAAATTTCGCGGCGACGAAGTCGTACAACTTTACATCCGCGACGAAGTCAGTTCCGTAACGCGCCCCATCAAAGAACTACGCGGCTTCCGCAGGATTTCGCTCAACCCGGGCGAGACAAAAACGGTCGAGTTCTCTCTCGGTTTCGATGAGCTGTCGTTCTTGAATCGCGACATGCACAAGGTCGTCGAGCCAGGTACTTTCAAGATCATGGTGGGCGGGAATTCCGTCGACCTGATAGATACGACTCTGACGGTGGCAGAAAAATAATCACAGTTTCGTGGATTCAGAGCGTGAGCAGTAGCTTGAGGCTTTCGCAAGGAGCGCCGTAAGGCGCGCTCCGAAGGCAATCGCAAATTGAATTTCAAAGGTGAACCATGACCCAAACTTCAAACGCGCCGATGACCCTCGGCATCATTGTAGGAAACCGGGGCTTCTTCCCCGGTCATCTCGCCAGCGAGGGCCGTCGCGATATGGTCGCCGCACTCACTGTCAAAGGCATCCAGCCGGTCGTGCTGGAAGAGAGCGATTCGAAACACGGCGCGGTGGAGTCCCGGCAGGACGCCGCAAAATGCGCGGATCTTTTCAAAAAGCACCGCGAGCAAATCGACGGCATCGTCGTGACGCTGCCAAACTTCGGCGATGAGCGCGCCATTGCGGACACGCTCCGCATGGCGGGTCTCGGTGTTCCCGTCCTGATGCAGGCCACGCCGGACACGCCATCGCGCATGCTAATCACCGATCGCCGCGACAGCTTCTGCGGAAAAATGTCGGCGTGTAACAACCTCGCGCAGTATGGAATTCCGTACTCGCTCACGACACTTCACACGGAAGCGCCGAACTCCGCGGCCTTCCAAAAAGATCTGGACTGGTTCCTCGCCGTTTGCCGCGTCGTCAAAGGCCTCAAACGTCTTCGCATCGGCGCCATCGGCGCGCGCCCCGCCGCCTTCAACACCGTTCGTTACAGCGAGAAAATTCTCGAAGCAAACGGCATTTCCGTCGAAACGCTCGACCTCTCCGAAGTCATGGGCCGAACCGCCCGCCTGAAGGACGACGACAAAAAAGTGACCGACCGGGTCGCCGCCATCCGCCAGTATGTCTCGACGCAAAGCATCCCAGACGCCTCACTCATAAAAATGGCCAAACTCGGCGCGGTCATCGACACCTGGATGCGCGACTCCGAAGTGACCATCAGCGCCATCCAGTGTTGGACCTCCCTCGAAGAATTCTTCGGCGTCGTTCCCTGCACGGTCATGAGCATGATGAGCGATCAGGGCCTCTCCAGCGCCTGCGAAGTCGACGTCGCCGGCGTCATCGGTATGCACGCCCTGCAACTCGCCTCGCAAACGCCCAGCGCGCTCCTCGACTGGAACAATAATTACGCCGACGATCCCGACAAAGCCGTCTGCTTCCACTGCAGCAACTTGCCCAAACATTTTTTCAAGGATGTCCGCATGGATTTTCAAGAAATCATCGCCGGTACCGTCGGCAAAGACAACACCTTCGGTACCTGCGTGGGCCGGGTCAAGAGCGGCGCCATGAGTTTCGCGCGCTTCTCCACCAATGACCGCGCCGGAAAAATTTCCGGCTACGTCGGCGAAGGCGCCTTCACCGACGATCCCCTCGAAACCTTCGGCGGCGCCGGCGTAGTAAAAATCCCGCATCTCCAAAAACTTCTCCGCTACATCTGCGAAAACGGCTTCGAGCATCACGTCGCCGCAAATTTCTCCACCGTGGCTTCCGCCGTCCACGAAGCCACCACCCGCTACTTAGGCTGGGACGTCCATTCCCACTCCGCCTAAGCTCCGGACCGAGCTGATCGACCGGCTAGCCAGGCAAGCGGGTATGACCCGCTCCGCGTATAGGGTGCAATCCGCAACGTCCGGAGTTGTGTCTAAGAAGCGGGATGGGGCCAGGCGCCGAGCACGGAGTGCGTATGCCATGCCCGGGAAGTCCATCAGCACCAAAGAAAGGTAGTTGAAGTTCAGTTCAGAAGCGTGTCCCGCCTGTCAGCGTACTCTCAGCCTCAGACCCCGCCACAAACCCAAAAGGCCCGAACGCCGCGGTTCGGGCCGTAGAACAAACAGACCCTTCGGACTCTCGTAGTACGCTGCCGATTGGAATTACCTCTACCCATTGCGAAGCGACCAATTTCTGATGCTCCGCGATGGCCAGACGAGCGAAGCGCGGTCAATTCGCGATTCGTGCCTGAGTGCGTTCGTGGCAGCAGCTGGGGGGATAAGAGGATGGCTTGCGGTCACTAGCTATAGCTAGCTGGGAGCGAGGGATCTGCTTTTTCCCGGGCCGTCTTGTCCATCGGTATTGCGCTGCTCGCTTTGAGCTTAGAAGGATCGACTTTGACTGCCCAACATAACTCGTTTAGAATCAACACCCATCGACACCTACAAAAGGAACTGTCGACTTTCAACTCTTCAAGTACAATCCCCGCGCTCCATTCCGGAGCGCACTTCACCTCGGAGGCCCAGTTCACTAGGGGGAATCGATGAGCGCTAGCCTACGGCTCCAGGAAATCCGCGACGGGTTTGAGCGTCCCTTTTGGGTCGCCAACGTCAGCGAAATCTTCGAGCGACTCTCTTACTACGGCGCGTTCTCCTCTCTCGCCGTCTACCTTCAGGAAAAGCTGAACTTCTCCACCGAGCAGACCGGCACGCTCACAGGTCTCTTCGGCGGCATGGTTTGGTTTCTGGCAATTTTCGGCGGCGCGGTCGCAGACAAACTCGGATTTCGCCGCGCCCTCTCGATGGCTTACCTCATTTTAGCGGCCGCATACTTCTTGATCGGCTCCATCGGCGCATCATGGCTCGCTCCGATTCGCGGAGCGGTTCCGCTCAGCTTGTTTGTCGGCGCCATCCTGATTCTTCCCGCTCTAGGCATCGCTCTCGTAAAGCCATGCGTCGTTGGCACCACCGCCCGCGCTTCCAAGGAAAATGTCCGCACCCTGGGCTACTCGATTTACTACACCATGGTGAATATCGGCGGCACTGCCGGTCCCTTCGTCGCAAATTGGGCGCACACGCATTTTGGGCTGGAGAGAGTTTTTCGTATTTCCGCGCTCAGCGTTTTCGCCATGTTTTTCCTCATCCTTTTTTTCTTTCGCGATCCCCGCAAACCGGGCGACGAGCCCGCACCGAGTGTTCTCCAGGTCATGCGAAACTTTCGCGCCGTCATTTGGCCGCCGCGATTTCTCATCTTTCTTCTCATTTTCACCGGCTACTGGATTGTCTTCTGGCAGCAATACACGAGTCTGCCGGGCTTCATTCACACCTACGTGGATCCCAACGCCCACGTCGAGCTCATCCTCATCACCGACGCGCTCATCGTTGTTTGCCTCACCTTCGTAGTCAACTATTGGGCACGCAAAATTCTGCCATTTCACGCCGTCATTCTCGGCACTGTCGTTTCTTCGGCTTCTTGGCTGGTCCTGGCGTTCTGGCCAACTGTAATTGGCGCAGTGTGTGCGATCGCCGTGCTAGCTGTCGGGGAAATCATTCAGCAGCCGCCGTACTACGCCTACATTTCGCGACTCGCGCCTCCCGGCCAGCAAGGCACGTACATGGGCTTCGCATTTTTGCCGATCGGAATTGGCTCGCTGATCGGAGGCTGGTTCGGCGGCACGATGATGCATCACTTCGGCGAAGTCGCCCACCACCCCGAGCGCGCCTGGTGGGCCATCAGCGCCGTCGGCTTCGCCACGGCTCTGCTGCTCTGGACCTACGACCGCGCCGTCCAGCCCCCCGCGCAGGAGCCGGCATCATGACAGGGCACAGCGCATTCTTATTTCGTGGTTTTGTCGGGACTTGAACTTTTGACTTTCAACGGCGGACTGTCGAGTGCTTTAATTCACCATGCGGCGGAGCGAAGCGAGCGCCTGCCGCGCGAGGGAATACCGCGGCTCGACCTCGAGCGCTTCTTGAAAACATCTCATCGCGCGCGCGTACATCTCCTTGCCCAAATACGCGCGGCCCAGGTTGTAGTGAGGAAAATGACGCGGCTCGTAGCGTCGCGCCTCAATGGCGCGTTCGAGCCACGGTATCGCTTCATCGCATCGGTTCAGCTCAATCAGGTACGCCCCGATGTCGTTGTACGGATTGCCGAATTCCGGGTCGACTTCGATCGCGCGCTTGCATTCAGCAATGGCGTCTTCGATGCGGCCCTGAAAATGATACGTCCAGCCGAGAAACGTGTAAGCCTCGGCGGTCGGGTGAAGTTCGAGCGAGGATTGATAGAGCTCCGCGGCCCGGTCGTAGTCCCCCTCCATCTGGGCCTGGTAAGCGTCTTGGAGGATTTCCCAAGCCCTCGTCAGGGTTTCCTGGCTCATGCTGTAAATTGTTAACACACGGTTTTGGGCGCGTCAAAAGTACGAGAGTCCCATCGGTGCACAGGAGCAACCTGTACTTTGTGCCGGGTCGCGGGAGTGGAAATTAGGGCCATAAAAAGAGAAGATGGGGGCGCACTTTGCACGCTGCATTCCATGCTACGGTGCAAGCGAAGACGTTTGCACGCCAAGGTATTTGCGGTCCATGATGAAGGGGGAGACGTGAAGCGAAATTATCTGGTTCTTGGGTTCGCCCTGTCGGGCATGTCGGTAGCCGTTTTGGCGCAGGATCCGCCGACAAAGCCGGCTCCAAAAAAAGCGACGGCAGCCAAAGGCTCCGCAACCAAAGGCAAGGAAGTGTTCGATCAGAAATGCGGCGTCTGCCACTTTGCGGATAGCGACGCGAAGAAAATCGGCCCTGGGCTAAAAGGAATCTCCAAGCGCGGCACGTTTAGCGTGAACAACAACAAGTTCACCGACGACTCGCTGAAAACATGGATCGAGAATGGCGATTCGCTGATGCCCCCGTTCAAGGATGTTCTAGACGAGCAGCAGATCAAGGACGTCATCGCGTACGTGAAGACGCTTTAGCGTGTTTGCAACGACCGCCTCTCGCCGGTTTGTAAGTTCGCGAGCGAACGCGAAACTCCGCGAAAGCGTTTGGATTATCGCGGGGGATTTTGGAAATTTGCGAGAATAAAAAGCCCCTGATGGACTGAGCGATCAGGCCATCAGGGGCAAACTCAACCGGGACACCTACCCAGGCACCTAGCGCAATCCGAAGCGGCGGCCAGCAAACTCTGGGTGAAAGCGCCAGCCGATTCTCGTGCGCTGTGTCCGGGCCCATTCTCTGCGAAGCAGAGAATTTACTTCAGGACGGCGTCCTTGAACGCCTTCGCCGGGCGCAGGCGAACTACGGTCTTGGCCTTGATCTTGATCGCTTCGCCCGTCTGGGGGTTACGGCCCATGCGCGCCTTGCGGTGCGCTTTCACGACGCGGCCAATGTTCGGAATAACGAACTTGCCCGCGGCGCCCTTGGCTTCTTTCACCGCAAGCTTGAAGAGCTCTTCGAAAAAGAGCACTGCGGTTTTCTTTGGTGTGCCGCACTTCTCGGCGATGTGCGACACGATCTTGCTCTTGCTCATTGGCTTGGCTGCCATCTAGTCTGCTTATCCTCCTGTATTTACTTTCCACCCCGAAACGAGCGGGGCAGGCCGCGAGCGAAAAACCCCTGTTTTGCTGCGGAAAAACTCGGGCCGTTGGGCACTATAGCCAAGGTGAGAGGAGAACGCAAGGAAAAATCGCAAAAAAGGCGGGAAAACTGCGGCTTTTTTGAGAGGTGCTTGTGAATAACCCGTAAAAATGCCGTCTCCAGCAGTTTGCCGCGTAAATAACTCCCACGATTAGAGGGCGGCGAGGCCGGAATAGAAATGGGCGATGGCTTTGATGCCGCCGAAATAATTTTCGAGAGCGAGATGTTCGTCGGGCGCGTGCGCGTTTTCGTCGGCGAGGCCGAAGCCGATGAGCACGCAGGGAACTTTGAAGGTGTCATGCATCTGCGTGACGAAGGGGATCGAGCCGCCTTCGCGAATGAAGGCGGCTTTTTTTCCGAAGCCTTTTTCGAGAGCGCTCTGGGCGATTTTGAAAATGGGCGCGTGGAACGGGGCTACCCACGGCTTGCCAGTGCTGAGCACTTCGAACTTGCACTTCACGGATTTGGGCAAGAGTTTGCGGACGTGTTTTTCGACGAGCGCCGCAATTTTGTGGGGGTCCTGATTGGGAACGAGGCGCGTGGAAAATTTCGCGTAAGCTTTGGATGGAATGACCGTCTTGGCGCCTTCGCCTTGATAGCCTCCCCACATGCCGTTGATTTCGAGAGTTGGCCGCGTCCAAAGCTGCTCGACAATCGTGAAGCCTTTTTCACCGAAATAGCCCGGCGCGCCAACAGCTTCTTCAAATGCATTTTTCTTCCAGGGTAGCGCGTTCAACGCTTTGCGCTCGGGTCCGGAAACTTTCGCGACTTTGTCGTAGAAGCCCGGCACGGTGACGCGAAAATTCTTGTCGTGAAGTTTGGCGAAGAGTTCGGCGAGAATCGTCAAGGGATTTGGGACAGCACCGCCATACACGCCGGAATGGAGATCGCGCGCGGGACCGGTCAGTTCGATCTGGTAGTAATTCAATCCGCGCAATCCGTAGGTGATCGAAGGCACGCCTTTCGCGAGCATCGATGTGTCGGAAACGACGAGCGCGTCGGCCTTGAGCTTTTCTTTGTTCTTTTGCACGTAGTCCCAGAGGCTGACGCTGCCGACTTCTTCTTCGCCTTCGATCAGGACCTTTACATTTATTGGCAGCTTGCCGTTCACTTTCTGGATGGATTCGAGCGCCTTTAGATGGATGTGGACCTGGCCTTTGTCATCGGCGGTGCCGCGGCCATAGAGTTTGCCGTCGCGGACCGTTGGCTCGAACGCTGGAGAGGTCCACAGTTCGAGCGGCTCAGGAGGT
>DATDHE010000139.1:0-3647 GCA_036521695.1 Candidatus Acidiferrum sp.
GGGCGTGCGTATCACCGGCGAGCGTTTGAAGAAAAAAGCTGGCAAGGCTGGAGCAAAGGCCGGCGGCGCCGCCTAAACGAATTTGTAGGGGCGGGGATTGCCCCGCCCGTCGACAGAACTTGGCAAGGTCTAGGTTTCAGGAGAAGAAACAGTGGCATCGGCAAGAGTTCGCAAGCTTTCGAAAAATCTGCACCGCCTTCGCATTCACGAGCGCGTACGCCAGCGCGTTACAGGCACCACGGAGCGCCCGCGTTTGTGCGTCTACCGTTCGCTCGGACACATCTATGCGCAGGTGATTGACGACCGCACCGGGAAAACGCTGGTCTCGGCAAGTTCCGTGGACGGCGAAACAAAAAAGAATCTAAAGGGTGGCGGAAATATTGCGGCAGCCAAAGTGATCGGCCAGACTATTGCCGAGCGTGCCAAAGCTGCTGGATTGGCAAAAGTAGTGTTCGACCGCGGCGGTTACAAGTATCACGGCCGCGTCAAGGCGCTCGCCGATGCGGCGCGGGAAGCGGGGTTACAGTTCTAAGCCTATGTCGAAGCAAATTCTGCGAGACAGTTTAGCGGTACGCAGGCTCCTGGAGGTGAATCCGTCCGATTTGAAAGACGACGTGATTGCCATCAACCGCGTTACCAAAGTCGTCAAGGGCGGCAAGAATCTCAGCTTTTCGGCGCTGGTGGTCGTTGGCGATAGCCACGGCCATGCCGGCTTCGGAATGGGAAAAGCTCGCGAAGTTCCCATGGCCATCAAGAAGGCCATCGAGCAGGCCAAGAAGAATTTGATCAAGCTGAACTTGAAGGGCACCACAATTCCGCACCAGGTGCTCGGACGCTACGGTTCGGCGCAAGTGCTGCTCAAGCCCGCTCCGGACGGCACGGGGGTCATCGCCGGCGGCCCGGTGCGCAAGGTGATGCAAGTGGCGGGTATTCACAACGTGCTGACGAAGTCGCTCGGCACTTCGAACCCGCACAACGTGGTGAAAGCCACGTTCGCCGCCCTGCTGGGCTTGAAAGACGCCGCGCAGGTGGCGGAGACGCGCTCGAAGACCGTTGACGAAATCAGCGGCCGCTATCAAAAGGTGGCTGCCGGTGAGAACAGCTAATGGCCACCAAGAAAAAATCGAGCGTTGAGAGAATCGGCAAAGGGAAAGGCGGCAAAGTCAAGGTGAAGTGGGTAGTGAGCTTCATCAGCTGCACCGATGACATGCGCCAGTGCATCCGCGGTCTCGGACTGCGTAGAATGCACCAAGTGGTCGAGCGCGAGGACACGCCGGCGGTTCGCGGCATGATCCACAAAGTGCGGCATCTCGTGGAAGTGGTGGAGTAAAGCGATGGCGAAAAAAGTTTCACGCGGCCGCAAAACCGCCAAGAAGACGAGCCACCCGAAATCGGTGGTCAGCCTTTCGACTTTGAGGCCGCCCAAGGGCTCGCGCCACCGCAAGGTGCGCGTCGGCCGTGGCATGGGCTCGAAGCTCGGCAAGACCTCGGGTTCGGGCGACAAGGGGCAGAAATCCCGCCGCGGCTATTCGCGACGCCGCGGCTTTGAAGGCGGCCAGATGCCGCTGCACCGGCGCATGCCGAAGCGCGGGTTTCATAACCCATTCGGCGTGACGTACTCGGTCGTGAATCTGGAAGAGCTAAACGTCTTTCCGGAAGGTGAGACGGTGACACCGGCGTTGCTCCGAGCGCATGGTTTTGTACGCCGCGTAACCGACCCGATCAAGGTTCTGGGCGACGGGGAACTGACGACCAAGATCGCCATTCACGCGCACGCTTTCAGCGCCTCGGCCAAGGACAAGATTACCAAAGCGGGCGGCACGTTCGAGGTCGTGGCATAATTTTGCAGTCGAGTGTCTAGCGTAACGGGGAATCGCAGGGTAAACGTATGAAACGATTCGTCGAAGCTCTCAAGAACATGTTCCGCATCCCGGACTTGCGGAACCGCGTGCTCTTTACACTCGCATTGCTGGCGGTGTACCGCGTCGGCGCGCATATTCCGACGCCCGGCATCAACAGCAAGGTGCTCGAGGAGATGTTTAAACAGGCCCAGGGATCGGTTCTGGGCATCTTCGATCTGTTCAGCGGCGGAAGCTTCCGCAAGCTCACGATTTTCGCGCTGGGCATCATGCCGTACATTACGGCTTCCATCATCCTGCAGTTGATGCAGGTGGTCTTTCCGTATCTGGAGCGCTTGCAAAAAGAGGGGGAACTCGGGCGCCGCAAGATCACGCAATACACCCGTTATCTGACCATTCTCCTCAGCGTGATCCAGTCGCTGACCATCGCCTCGACATTGCAAGCGACCAACCTGAACGGCCAGTCGCTCGTATATCACCCGGGCCTGGGCTTCACCATGATGACTATCTTGACGCTGACCACCGGCTCGGCGTTCATCATGTGGCTCGGCGAACAAATCAGCGAGCGCGGCATCGGCAATGGCATGTCGCTGATCATTTTTGTGGGCATCGTGGTCGGCCTGCCGCGCGCCGTCGATGATCTGGTCACCAAGGCGAGAACCGCCGCCTGGGGACCGTTCACCGGGCTGGCGCTTATTTTCCTGGTTGCTTTGATGATCGCCGTGGTGGCCTTCATCGTATTTGTGGAAGGCGGCCAGCGGCGCATTCCCGTCCAGTACGCTAAGCGCGTGATTGGACGCCGCGTCATGGGTGGGCAATCTTCGTATCTGCCTTTGCGCGTTAATTCAGGCGGCGTCATCCCGCCGATTTTCGCAAGCTCGTTGCTGGCGTTCCCGGCGACGGCCGCGTTAATGCTCGGCACGCGATGGGCGTTTTTGAACACCATCAAGGAAAGACTGGCGTGGGGCGAACCGCTTTATACCGTCGTGTACATCACGATGATTTTGTTGTTCTCGTTCTTCTACGTTGGGATTGTTTTTAATCCCACGGAGCTCGCCGACAACATGCGCAAGAACGGCGGTTTCATTCCAGGCATCCGGCCGGGACGCAACACCTCCGAGCATGTCAGCAGGATTCTGAAGCGGCTGACGTTTATCGGGGCGGTTTATCTCGCCATCGTTTGCTTGTTGCCGGAATGGATGATCGCAGGCATTCACCTCGATCATCTTGGATGGGGCATTGGTTCCTGGTTCGACCGCCACTTCCCAGTGTGGTTTCTGAAGGGCCTGGGCGTGCAGTTTTATTTCGGCGGCACGTCGCTTTTAATCGTTGTTGGCGTGGCTATGGACACCGTGCAGCAGCTGGAAGCTCAGCTGGTCATGCGGAATTATGAAGGATTTGCTCGGAAGGGCCGGTTGCGCGGCCGGCGTTAAAACATGGCCGCGAGCCCAGTGGTGCCGGAAAAGCGGCCCCCGGAAGAGCTCAATCGCGCCGTGATTTTACTCGGGCCTCCGGGCGCGGGGAAAGGCACGCAGGCGAAAAAGCTTGCGGCCAAGTATTCCGTGCCGCACCTTTCGACGGGCGATATGCTCCGGGAGCACGTGGCCAAAGGTACCTCGCTTGGGGTAAGAGCCAAGCCGATTATGGAGCGCGGCGAGCTTGTGCCGGATTCGCTGGTGCTCAAGATCGTCGCGGAACGCATCGAGCGGCCGGATTGTTCGCACGGTTATGTGTTCGATGGGTTTCCGCGAACCGTCGCCCAGGCGCAGTACCTGGGCGAGTTGCTGA
>DATDHE010000140.1:0-5424 GCA_036521695.1 Candidatus Acidiferrum sp.
GGCTCCAGTGCTGAACTCCTGCACCCCGCCCAGCCCTGCCTTCTGCGTCACGTCTGTAAACGTTCCGTTCCCGTTGTTATGAAAAAGGCGGCTTTGCCCGTACGCCGTCACGAACAAATCGTCATAGCCATCGTTATCAAAATCCCCGACGGCCACTCCCATTCCAAAGGCCTCGACAGCATCGAGCCCCGCTTTGTGGGTCACGTCGGTAAACGTCCCGTCATGATTGTTGTGATACAACCTTGCTGTCGAGTGTTTTCCCGTATGCCCCGGCCAGTCCATCCCATTCACAAAAAAAATGTCTGGCCATCCATCGTTGTCGTAGTCGATGAATGCAACGCCGGGTCCAAGCGTCTCCGGCAGAAATTTCTTCCCGAACGCCCCATTGTTGTGCACAAAGTGGATGCCAGCCTGTTGCGTCACATCTCGGAACGTAATGGCTGGCGAGTTCACAGGCGTGGGCGCGCCCGTTCCCGAAAATGCCCCAAAAACTAAAACAACGGCCATCCCCAGCAAAACCGCCGCCAACGGCCTCACCCCGCCACCGCATTCCCGTCGCGGCCCACGCCCAGCGCATCGGCCACTCGATTAATGTAGTTAAACCACGACGCGATCAATGTAATCTGCAGAATCCCGCGGTCGTCAAACCCGACCGCCCGCAGTTTCGCGTGGTCCTCCGGCCAGACCTTCGTGGCGTCCTTCGTCAATTTCACGACGTAGTCCAGCATGGTGCGATCCTGTTCGGTGATCGGTGCCGTGCGGTAGTCTTTCTTCAGTGCTTCCACCATTTCCTGATCCAACGTCACCCTACGCAGGAACTCTGCGTGTGATTCGATTCAATAGTGGCACCGGTTCGCCACTGAAACCAAAGTCGCGATCATTTCATGCTGATGCCGCTTCAGCGGCAATTCTGGAGACATCAAAGCGCCAAACGTGCTGAATGCATGAAAAAGCACATCTGGAAACAATGAATGCGACCCAACAATGCTAGCCTCCATTCCCGCAAAAACCGCGGGCACCGGAGTCGCATATTCCGCTGGATAAAGCCTGCGCTCGTCTTCAATCGCCTTCTTGACGCCTTCGTCCTCTTCCATTCGAACGGTCTTGATCCAAGTCATGTGCTCTGGCTCCCAAAGTCTCCCGAAACAACCTCACAAAAACTCTATCGTGACCCGCCGGCCGGTTTCGGAACGGCGTCCGCCTTTGTGCCCGCCACAGCTGAGGTTCTCGCCGCCCCTAATTTCTCCAAAAGCGCGGCCTTCTTCGGCTTTTCCGCGTCCAGCGCCACCGAAACATGCTCATGCACTAGCTGCCGCTCATTGTTGTCCTCGGGGTGCGCCTGCCGGTAAGCCCCGGTGATCGCTTGTGCGGATTCGTCGGCCTTGAATCGCAGGTACCGCTCTTTGTGCTCGTTCGCTCTTCGGTCGTCGCCAAGCCCGTTGTAGCTAAGCATCAAATTGTAGTTCGCCTGCAAATCTTCCGGATCAATCGCCAGCGTTTGCTGAAACGTTTTCACCGCATCCGCGTACCGCTTCTGCAAAAACAAAATCCGCCCCAATTCATTGATCACCACGCGATCGCGCGGATATTGTGCCAGCACGATTTGCAGATGCCCTGCCGCGTCGTCATATTTGCCTTCTTCTCGCAACACCCGCGCGTAAAAGAAATTTGCCCTTGCCAATTTGGGAGCGATCGCCAGCGCTTTCTCCAAAACTTTTCGCGCGCCCTCAGTGTCGCCCTCTTGCACGAGGCACCGCCCGATGTTCACCCATCCGTCCGGATTCTGCGGATCAACCTCGGTAATCTTCTCGAATGCCGCCGCCGCCCCCTTCAAATCCCCCTGCAAAAACAGCCCAATCCCATAATCGTTCCACCGTGTCCAATCCTCTTTCGCCAGCTTCAGTTCGGGTTTCGGCGCGCCAGCACTCCGCGGCAAAACACGCAGGCTCTTGGTGTCTTCCGCGGCGGTGATGATTGGAAGATTAGGGATCTCTTTCAGCCCGCCCACAACTTCTGACGGGTCGCCCGTAAACGCCATTTTCCGGTCGTCGTAATCCGGCGTAACCTCACCCTTCGGTTTGCTCCGATCCTCCACGCCCGCAAAGGAAAACTGTGTGTTCCACCACATAAACTTCCGGTAATTCAATTTCGCATGTAGTGTGATCTTTTCCCCCGCCGACTCCGGAATGTGCAACCGGAAGTGCGCCGTGTCCGCCGCGCCCGGCGGAATCAAATGTGCATACATCGTCGCCCTACTCGACCAAGCATTTCTCTTGTTGATGGGATTTCCATGCCCATCAATCTGCAGCGAGCGGTAGAAATGCGCGCCTTGCTCCACCGGCCCCTTGCCATCTTCCGCAACTTTCCCGCTCCAGAAAATCGTCCGCCCTTTTTCGTCGACAGCCTGCAACTCCAACCACACGTCAAACGCATCAATCGTCCCGCCCGGGAAAAAGTGCCCCACTTTCCTAGTTCGCACGACCACATCCACGCGCACGTCATCCCCGCGTCGTACCGACGCATCCACGGCTCCTAGCGGCGCCGTAATGGCCCGCACCTCGCCGGCCGCTCCCGTTGGTGTCAATAGCTCCGCTTCCTCGCCCACCGCAAATGTAGTTGAGAGTTCAGGCCGCATCCCAGCGCCCTCTGTGGCCGCCGCATTCCCTTTCCCCTCCGGCGACACCGCAAAAATATCCACACTCAGTTGCTTGTCTTGCAAAAAGTGGGTGCTCGCTTCCAATTGCTGCGGATCTTCGTTGGCTGTCGGCAGGGCCGTATTCGCGCCGGGGAATCGGTGCGAGTGCACAAATCCGTTCACATTCCCAGCATCCCTTGAAGGCACCTGCGGCATGTGACAGTCCGCGCACATCATCGGATTCGCCGGATAGTAAAACGACCGCGCTCCCTGCCCCGAAATTCCGCTAGCTTGCCAGTTGTCATACTCATTGAATCCACGCACCCAGCGGTAGCGATTCACGGGCACATCCAAATGCACTTTGTGACAAGACGAACAAAACTCCGCCACCTGCGTGCGCATGAACGGCTTCAAAAATGTGCGCCGGTGCGGCTCGGGATTCAAATTCACAACAAAGTCGTGCAGCCTCCGCACCAGCGGATTCTCGCTAGCCGCAAGCTCATGCAGCTTCGGGTACTCCAGCGTAAAGTCACCCTGCCCCATGGTGCTCTTCACCTGCACGATGCTGTGGCACATCAAGCAGCTCAAACCGGCTTTGGCCGCCGGCGTATTTTCAATCTGCCGGATCGGCGTATCAAACATCCCGCTGAACAGCAGCGAGGGGTCGTGGCAACCCGCGCACCATTTCGAAGCCTTCACTCCCGCCACGTCCTGCATGTACTCGATGCTCTTCCGATACCACTGGTTGTTGAACGAAGAAAAGTGATGCGCCGAGCTGTTCCACTGCTTGTAGATATCCTCGTGGCATCGCTCGCAGGCCTGCGACTGCATAAAATATTTTGCCGGAATGTTGCTGTGATCTCTCGTCTGCGCGGAGCTCGGAAAGAATTTCCCCTGCGGTCCGTCCCCTTCATCATCCATAGTTGCGGGAGAAATCGCGGGATTCGTTATGCGGAAAGCGTTGTTCCACGCATACGTCCTGTACCACCACGCCCCGGCCGAAATTCCGGCCACAATAACGAACAAAGCCGCTGACCGCAAGGCAGTCTGTGCGCCTCCCGCCCCGAGCCAACCGCGCGACGCCAGCCACGTCCCCGCAAGCAACGTCACACCCAGCAAACTCGCCAAGATGTGCGCGTAAAGCAACCACTTCATCCCCAAGGGAGTGCCGGTAAAAATCAGTGTCACGCCAATCGCCGCGCCCGCCGCCAAAAAAAACCATCCCAAGTGTGCGCTAAGCGTGTTCGTGCGCCCCACTCGCACCAGAAATGGCAAGAGCAGAATCGTCAGAAAAATCCCGGCAACGAGATGAAACAGGACGACCGCAATGTAAGGAAGATTCGCCGAAGGAAAGCCATACAAATACACAGCGCTCGCAGCCAAAGCTATCACGCTGCGTGAACGCCACTGGCTCACTGAGCCTATCGCCATAGCCAAGCGCTCATACTCCGAAAACTCATCGTCACAAATAAAGGCGGCCGGCGCTGTGCGGGCGACCGGCCGCGGGTGCTTTGGGGTGCCTCCACGTCGCCATGAACTCGGTTAGATGGGAAGCGATCTACTTGTTGAGGAGTGTTATAGCTGGGCTTCCCGAACCTTAGCAATAATGCAAAACGATTAGAAGCTAATCTATTCTGTAATTCCTTTACTTTCAATGAGTTCGTAGGATCTCCCGCTCGCCAGATTTTTGTATTCCTCGGTCCTGCCGCTAGGCCAATCGATGGTCACCCGCTCAATCTTCTCGCTCTTCCCAACTCCAAACGTCACCGGCAACTCGGACTGTGACAGATAACTCGACCCTCCGCGCACCACTCTTACTTGACTCAGCCCCCCGCCGAAGATTTCGACCGTCGCGCCAATCGCATCGCGATTCGATTTCGTCCCTATCAGCTGAAACCGTATGCTGCGGTTTCCCCCGGTCTGATCATTGCGGTACAAATACGCCGGCCCATTATTCGTCGTCACTAGCAAATCCAGATCGCCGTCGCGGTCGAAGTCGCCATACGCAAGCCCACGTCCGACGATCGGTGTTGCAAAACCGCCTCCCACGTCCTGGGCCACGTCGCGAAATTTTCCAGCCCGTTCATTCAAGAAAAGTTGTGGCGCCTGCGCGTAGCCCACATTGCCGCGAATATTTCGCACTGTCTCATCAATGTGCCCATTCGCCACCACGAGGTCCAGCCATCCGTCCAAGTTGGCATCAAAAAAAGCGCATCCAAAACCAAGCGTGCTCCGCGAAGCCGCGCCGAGCCCCGAGGCAATGGCAATGTCGTCATAGGTCCCCGCGCCCGGGGACCCTTCGGCAACCGACCCGCCACGTAAGGAATGGTACAGCCCGATCATTTCGTTATCGAAGTTCGTGATCGCCACGCCGGCTTTGCCCGAATTTTCGAAATCGCCGGTGTCCACCCCCATCCCCGCACGAGCTTTCCCTTCGGTGCTGAACGCCAGCCCCGCCTCTACGCCCACATCCTTGAATTTTCCATTTCGCAAATTCCGGTAGAGTTTGTTGGGCTGTGTGTCGTTAGCCACCAAAAGATCCGGCCAGCCGTCCTGGTCGTAGTCAAACATCGCCACGCCCAGAGATTTCGAGCTGCTATCAAAAATGCCGCTGGAAGCCGTCACATCCTCAAACGTTCCATCGCCGCGATTGTGAAACAGCCAGCAGGTGTCCCCGCGATACGCTTCCGGCGTGCAATAGGATTTGTGCGTCCCATCCAAACTGCAAAAAACATCATGTTCCGGCGACCATCGAACGTAGTTGCAAACAAACAAATCCAGCAATCCAT
>DATDHE010000141.1:0-4451 GCA_036521695.1 Candidatus Acidiferrum sp.
CTAGAGGGTCTTCACCGGGAAAGTACTGGCGAGCAAAGGCCTGGTTGACAACCATGACGTATCTTGCCGCGTTCACATCATCTTCAGAGAAAAATCTTCCGCGAACCAATGGCAGACCGAGCGTTTGGAAATAGCCTTCACTGCATATTTCATATCTAGTTTCCCAACGTTCGGTGTGAGGCTTGCCAGGAATGATGGTGTCGCTCCAGTCGTAGTTCAGAGGCGGTTCCTGTACGGATTCGGAGACGGAGACGACGCCCGGGAGAGCGCTCAGCCGATCAAGGAGACGCCGAGTGAGCGCATTTTGTCTTGTCCGGCGGTCTGAAAATTGCGCATACATCGTGGGATCAAGCCGAAAATAGAGAACCTTCCTGGGATTGAATCCCAAGTCAACGCGCGTGAGAACCAGAAAGCTGCGCATCAAGAGGCCAGCGCCGATCAGCAGGAGAATCGAGAAGGCAACTTCGCTCACTACCAGACCTGCGCGAAGCTTACCGTGCCGATAACTTCCGCCGACCCCTTTGCCGCTTCCGATGAGGCGCGGCTGTAAATCTCCGCGCACGACATGAAGCGCGGGCGCGAGGCCACAGAGGATCGTTGTCAGCAGAGTTACACCCAGCGACAAGAAAAGGACAGGCGCGTTCATGCGAATCACGGTTTCGTCCGGCAGTGTGCCGGCCGGAATGAGTGAGACGACAATTTTCAAGCCGAAGTATGCCAACGCACAACCAGTCCCGGAGGCCGCGGCTGCAAGCACGAAACTCTCGACGAGGAGCTGCTGGACCAGCCGGCCCCGGGAGGCGCCCATCGTGGCTCGCATGGCGATTTCCCGCTCGCGGGAGGTGGCTCGAGCCAGGAGAAGGTTGGCCACATTGCTGCAGGCGATTAGGAGTAACATAAGAACCGCAGCGAGCAGAGCGTAGAGCGTTTTTTTGAAATCGCCAATCAAGCTGTCGAGCAGAGTTTGCGGAACGATGGCAAACTTCTCGGGAAAAATCCCCTTAGGGTTTTCTTTCTGAAGGCGGTGTGCAATGGCATCGAGATCCGCACCAGCAGCTTTCAAGGTTACGCCCGGCTTAAGACGTCCCATAAGAGCCGCGCCGCCATCGAGAGAGGGTCCGTCCGGGCCGGGACGCGCGGGCACGTAAAATGCAGCATTAAACGCATTGAACTGACGGGGCATGATCCCGACGAGTGTTCTAGATTTTCCCTCCAGAATGAAATTCGCACCGAGGATTTTCGGATCGCCACCAAATTCACTCTGCCAGAACCGGTAGTTCATCACGAAAACGAAAGGAGCATCAGGCTTGGCGTCTTCTTCGGACAGCGTACGACCGAGGTAGGGAGCGACGCCCAGGTAATCAAAGGTATTGCCGGAAACCGTCGCACCCGTCGACCAATACCGGATCGATTTTCCATCATCAAACCGAAGCCGCACACCCTCATAAGCAATCATGTCTTCGAAGACATGATTCTGCTCGCGAAAGCCTCGAAACTCGGCGGGGAAGAAGAAGTTCCGTCCCTTCCATCCACCGGCATTCGCGAGATTACGAATTCCAAAAACAACGAGTCTCTGGAAGTTCCTATAAGGCAGCGCCTCGAAGATAGAGTTGTAAACGACACTGAATACGACGGTGCAAGCGCCGACGCCGAGGGCTAGGGCAAAGATGGCTGTCCGTGCGATGCGGCAATCCTTGCGGAGCGTGCGGAGGGCGTAACGGAAGTCGCGGGCTAGGCCATCGAGGTAGGATTTCATAGCGGCAAACTCTACACCGAAGCGGTCGCGAATTGTAGGGATCTCTGAATAGCTGAGAAGGATCGCTGCCCAGTGCATCTGGTGTTGTATTCAACGCAAGGTTAACGCAGAGACGGGAAGCCAAACTATTCCCCGAAGAGCCGGTCTGGCAGCAGGCAGCTGACTGGAAAAAATTTCATTCGGGCGTGGTGTTGTCTGGGGCGGCTGCGAAGACTTCTTGAAGCGTTGCAAGAACGTCGGAGATGCGGAACGGTTTCTGCAAATGGCGAGGGTCGCCGAGACCTTCTGTCTCTTCCGAGGTTTCGATCAGCTCTCCCGACATGTAGATGAGGGCCGGCTTGGGATCTCCCGCGGCCCCGAGGAGGCGCTCCGCGGCGTGCTTCCCATTGATGTGGCCGCCGGCTTGAGAAAGATTTATATCGCAGAGGATGGCGTCATGAGAGCGCTCGGCGAGGAACGCCAGTGCTTCTTCCAAAGTGGCGGCGCAGTCCACATGCAACTCGCGTGCGGTGAGCCCTTCGAAGAGCAAGCTGCGCAGGCTTTCTTCATCGTCCAGGACGAGAACGGATCTGCCCTTTAACAAGTTGAGATTGGGCGCCGCGACCGCCACCATGCCAGAAGGACTGGTGGAGCGGTGAGTTTTCTGGTCGGCGGCAACGGGGAGATACACCGTGAATGCCGAGCCGCCCGCAGGGAGGGCTTCCGCTTCAATCGTGCCACCGTGCTCGCGAACGATGGACAGGCAGATGCTGAGGCCCAAACCAGTGCCGCCGCCGGGACGCTTGGTGGTGTAAAAGGGATCGAAAAGGCGGGGGACGGACTCCGGACGAATGCCTACGCCGTCATCCTGAAAAGTGACGGAGATGCGCAAGCCGGCATGGGCAAGGCGAATCTGGATGCGGCCCGATTCACGCACTTCCCGGATGGCCTGCTCGGCATTGGTGACCAAATTGAGAAAAACTTGAATGAGCTGATTGGCGTCGGCAACCACGCCAGGAAAGTCCGGCTGAGGACGGAAATCCACTTCGACGTTATTTCTGCGGAGCGAGTGTTCATGCAACTGCACGGTGCGGTCGATAATGCTGTTGAGATCGACGGGTTTTTTCTGCGGCGAGGCGGGGCGGGAGAACTCGAGAAGATTCTGAACGATGCGCGCGGCGCGACGGGCCTGGCGATGGGTTATTTCTAGCTGGCGCTTGGTGGCTTCCTGGTCCGTCTGGCCCTCGCGCAGCAATTCCGTGACGCCAAGGATAGCGGTGAGGGGATTGTTCAGCTCGTGCGCGACACCGGCGAGCATCTGACCCATGGCGGCCAGCTTTTCCGCTTGAATGAGCTGCTCTTCGAGCCGCTTGAGTTCAGTGACATCGCGGCCAGAAAGAACCACGCCTTCGATTTTTCCGGTTTCATCCGCGAGCGGGCTGAAATTGAAACGGATGCGGCGCCAGTCGCCCGACTTGTGGCGCACACGCACTTCGAGAGAGGCGAAGGCCTGGCGTCCCGCAAGAATATCTGTAAATAGTGCGAGCAGGATGGGAAGGTCCTCGGCATGCGTACGTCCGCCGAGCTCCATAGTTGTCGTTTCGGCGAGCTGGTAACCGAGAACCTCGCTGCAGCGCGGGCTGACAAAAGTGTAGTGGGCCGTGGAATCCACGACGAGAATCAGATCTGGGAAGCTGTCGACGAGGCGGCGGGCAAATTCCTGTTCCTTATGGAGCTGGCGCTCCATCTGGCGGCGGGCGGTGATGTCCATGAGGGAACCCTGATAGCGGATCACGCGGCCGGAAGTGTCGCGCACAGCGCTAGTTGTGTTGAGACAGTAGATGGGGGAGCCATCCTTGCGCAGCAGTGTAATTTCGCGGCCCTGCGGCCCAGGCTGGCGTTCGACTTCTTCAATGAGCGATTTTCTCTCGGCATAGCCGGTGAAGACTTCCGGGACTCGCTTCGAGAGCAATTCTTCCTTGGAGTCGTACCCCAGCATGCGGACAAGGGCGGGATTGACGTCGAGGATGGTGCCGTCCGGAATAGCGATATAGATGCCTTCCTGGAGCGTCTCGAAGAGTTCGGTGAAGCGTGCCTCATTTTTGCGCAACGCGGTGATATCGCGGCCGAGAACGGTGAGGCCGTGGACTTGGTTGTCGCGCGTCATGGCATGAGCGACGCAATCGTAATAGCACACGGAGTTCTGCTTCTTGAGGCGGACTTGGATGATACCTGACCAGTGGCGGCGCTCAATAAAGCGGGGCAGGGCGCGGCGGATCAGTTCGGGGCCTTCTCCGCTGCCTTCTTCGAGGAAATCGGAAACCGGACGGCCGATAATTTGCTGGTAGTTGGAACCGACGAGGTCAGCAAAGCTTCGGTTTACCGCGCGAACTTCTCCCTCCAGAGAGAGCGCGATGAGAATGTCGTCGAAGGAATCGATGAGATCTCGATAGCCCTGCTGGGAGCGGGAGATGACGGAAAAGAGCTGATCAAACTGCTTCTCGGTCGGAGGCGCAGAATCTCGCTGCTCCAGGCCGGAGACTAGACCCCGGAGTTCAGAGATTTCCTGTGTACGCTTCCAAGCGTAGGCAATAAAGAGAACGACGATGACCACGAGTCCGGGAAGGAGCGGTTCGAGCCGCTGCGTAAGACTGCGGATGGTGCCCCACGACACGACCGCAAATCCGATGGAGATCAGAAGCAGAAGGAGAAAAGT
>DATDHE010000142.1:0-3687 GCA_036521695.1 Candidatus Acidiferrum sp.
GCTTGCAGATAACAGAGTGTTTTTCGCACAGTTCCATAGAGATATTGTAGCTCTAAAGAGATGAGACGGTCAACCCAAAAATCCGCAAGCAAGGCTCGAATAGATCTTCGTGCAATCGGTCGACGGATCCGTGAACTGCGAGGTTTCGAAATGACGCAGGCTGAATTTGCCCGTCGCATCGGTGTCGCCCAAAGCTACCTATCCGCGCTGGAGCGAGGCGAAAAGGAACCAGGCGCGGCTGTCCTGCTAGCGATCAACCGAGAATTCGGCAAATCGGTCGATTGGCTGCTGCTAGGGTAGACTCCCGTGCGGCCGTTTGTGCCGCCGCCCTTTGCATCCAAGGCCAGCAGTGATAGCATTGACAGCATGGCGACATTAACGATTCGACAGCTTGACGAGAAAACCAAGACTCGGTTGAGGGTCCGCGCTGCCCATCACGGACGTTCGATGGAGGCGGAGGCTAGGGAGATTTTGCGCTCAGCTCTAACCGCTTCTTCTCCGGTGAAGGGGAACTTGGCGGAGGCTATTCAACAACGATTTGCAGCGTTTGGGGGGCTCGAATTTGAGTTGCCGCGACGCGATGCTATTCGCCCGGCCCCGGAATTTGCCGAATGATCATCCTCGACACGAATGTGCTTTCAGAACTTATGAGGCCCAAGCCCTCGCCTCGGGTTGTGACGTGGGTAGCGAAACAACCAGCAGCAGAACTCTTTACGACGTCAATTACCGAGGCAGAAATCTTTTATGGAATTGAGCTGCTCACAAAAGGCAAGCGCCGAGAGGGGCTGGTGGCAGCGGCGGAAGCTATGTTTGCCGAGGATTTAGCGGGCCACATCTTCGGGTTCGAGAGTGACGCCGCGCGAGTGTTTTCGAAGATTGCCGCAAACCGCCGTGCGCTCGGCAGACCCATCAGCCATGCGGATGCGCAGATTGCAGCCATTGCCCAAGTGCGAGGGGCCAAGTTCGCGACACGTAATGTTGCAGACTTCGAGGATTGTGGTCTTGATATCGTTGACCCTTGGAATGGTTCGTGAACCTGTGGTTTGAGGAAGGCAAGAAGTCGGATGAGGCGCGTAAACCGGCCCCCGTGTCCACCTCGTGGGTCAAAGCAGTTCGGTACTGGCTGTGGTCACGGCAACTCTGGATTCGCTATAGGTGGATCGGGGCTGAGCGAACTCCCTCTGCGGTCTGGCAGGAAAAGGTTTGATTTTGGGCTGCCTGGTTTTCTGAGCCTTCCAAAGGTCGTAATTGAGCTGCATCTTCAGCCAAAACTCGGGAGACGTGTACGGCATCGCCTTGGCAAGCCGGACGCTCATTACTGCTGAAATGCCGGCGCGGCTGTTGAGTATCCGGGAGAGATTCGGCCGCGTCACCCCGAGGCGCCGGGCCGCTTCCTTCACAGCGCAGACGTTGGATTCATGATCTCCTTGGTGCCGACAAATCTGGAGCCAAGAAAATACTGAACTGAATTGGTTCAGACAAGCAATCTGAGTCCCGGCCAATCTTAACCCGAAAAACGCAACTTCTTGTCTACAGGCACAATCTCCTCGGGTGGACCATAACCGCGATCGTGTGCCTGATTCGAGACCGCATATAGCTTCAGGTCGCTCCAACTCCATCGACTGGAAATGGGTGGCCTCCCGCAGGCACAGTACAGCGTCCATTCATCTGCGAATCCTTCAGCCAGCGGCATCAAGTACGACCCGTTACGGTACGGGCTGAAGCCCGGCAAATATCGAGTCAAGCATTTTGGGCACTCAACGCAATGGCGAACACGGGAAGCCATGGCATGTGTCGGTGAGCTCCTTCGAGGGAAACTGGCGGCATGCGCTCGCCCCTCCATCGACCGTCTGTCACCGGCTGACAAGCGTTGCGGGTGCGTTCGCGTAATGCTGATTTGGACCAAAGCAAGCCGAGGGCCGTCTTTGGAGGAAAATACGTGAGGTTCCAATGCTCAGGTGCGTGTTTCCAGGCTAGAGAGTGACGAATTGACCAATTCTAGAAACAAAATAAAACAAGCTCACTGATCAATTCATACGGATATCAGTAGAGATCGCCGGCGATGCTATGAGATTCGGGAAGCCGGAACATTTGCCTCGACAATTGCAGTCGTAACATGCATACTAGTTGGTATGTTAGCAGGTAGAAGCAAACCGAGACGCAGCGGGGCCACACCGCGTGATCCAGAGCGCACGCGAGGGCGCTTGTTGCGGGCTGCCTTCCAAGAGATGCACCGCTCAGGATTTCGGAACGCTGACCTGGATGCCATTCTGGCCCGAGCAGGCGTGACCAAGGGCGCGTTGTACTACCACTTCGACAACAAAGAAGCTCTCGGGTATGCGGTAGTGGACGAGGTCATCGCAAGTAACCTTTACCAGAAGTGGGTGCAGCCTTTACGGAACGCCAAGAACCCCATCGACGTTCTTATCCGCATTGTTCAGTCCGAATCGCTGAAAAGAGAAGACGTTCAGCGTGGCTGCCCCTTGCTTAACTTGTCTCAAGAGATGTCAGGTCTTGATGAGGGATTCCGCAGAAGGACGGCAAAACTTTATAAGGACTGGCACGACGCCATGGCGGGGGCACTGCGCGAGGGACAGAAACGCAGGGTAGTAAGGAGTGATATAGACGCGAATGAAACGGCTACGTTCCTGATTGCGGCGTGGGAGGGGTACGTCGTTTTAGGGAAGAATTCGCAGGATCCCCGGACGATGCAATCCGGCCAGAGAAGGGTGAGCGGCCACATCAACTCGCTACGCACGGCATGAGGCCGGGCGCGACAGAGACCAGCGCGCCGCTTTCGTGAGGGTTGTAACATGCTTCGCAAATACCATAGTGCAATCACGCCGGCTGTGTGCGAGCAACAGATGGTTTGGGGTCTCGTGTCCATGTTGTGCTGCCCCCTCCCCTAGCATACATACCGGTATGTATTATGAGAGTACAACAATCAGCTGTGATCGCCTCATCATAGGTTTGAAGGCGTATTTAAGTCCGTATCGAAGGGGAAAATCAATGAACCGAAGGATAGTCGGGACGATCACACTAGGAAGCTTGGTGCTGGTTGTCGTGCTGAGCACGGCGTGGCAGACGCAGGCACAGGACGCCAACGCGCAGTATCCCAGCATGGCCCCGCTTGACCAGTACCTGATGACGGATCGCAACGCCGAGATAGCCCTTGCGCGGAGCGCGGCGCCGGAGGCCATCTCGCGCGATGCCGAAGTCTTGGTGCTGGGACGGCATGGCTATGAAACCGCGGTCAGAGGCAAGAATGGTTTCGTATGCGTCGTGGAGCGAGGGTGGATGTCCCCATTCGATGGTGATGGTGCTGTTAATTTTTGGAACCCTAAAATTCGAGGTCCGATCTGCTTCAATCCGCCGGCTGCCCGCTCCATCCTGCCTTTGACGTACAAAAGAACGGAAATGGTATTGGCCGGTCAATCCAAAGCTCAGATCATCGACGTCATCAAGACATTCATAAAACAAGGGCTGCCGCCCCTGGAGCCTGGAGCCATGTCCTACATGATGTCGAAAGAACAGTACCTTACCGATAACGACCATCACAACTGGATGGCTCACCTGATGTTTTACACTCCACTCATGAACGGTGCCGTTTGGGGTGCAGATGTGTCCAACTCTCCCGTCATGCTGAATCCACAGTTCAATGGCACTCCGGAACCAATCGACGTATTC
>DATDHE010000143.1:0-6593 GCA_036521695.1 Candidatus Acidiferrum sp.
AAATGCCCTACCGCGATTCCGCCTTCGACGCTGCCATCTGCTCCGAAACCGTTGAGCACATACCGGACGATCGGGAAGTCGTCCAGGAGATTGCGCGCGTGCTCAAGCCAGGTGGCCTTCTGTTCTTCACGGTTCCGAATCTCTGGAACGCTAATCGCATCATCAGCATGATCAAAGCGCGTGACTTTACCGTGCGGCTGGGGGAGCATCACATCCGCGAGTATTCGCCGCGACAGGTGCGTCGCTTGCTGTTCCCGTGGTTCACGATCGAGAGTCACTATGCAGTCGGATTCGGATGGAAAGGTCCAATGGGCGGGACGATCGAGCGAATGGTTAGCCTCGGCCTTCTGTCCCGCCTCTCCAGCTCGATAGCTGTTGTTGCGAAGAAGGCGGACTGACCGTACTCTCTCCGGACAACAACGGTTATGGTCAACAACGCAAGTCGGCCCGGTGCGGTAGCGATGGCTTTCGTGCTCTATGTGGCCATTTCCGTCGGCGTCTTCGGCGTCCTGGTAGTTGGATCACCCGACCGGATTTACATCGGTTACGATACCGACCCATCGGTCATGATGTGGTTCTTAACATGGTGGCCACACGCACTTACGCATAACCTCAACCCGTTTCTGACAAAGGTCATCTGGGCGCCGATCGGTTATAACCTCGCTTGGGCTACCTCGATGCCCGGCCCGAGTCTTCTGGCATATCCTATAACTCGTAGATTCGGCCCGGTCGTCTCGTACAACCTGCTTTGTCTGATGGCTCCAGCACTTAACGCGACAGCGGCGTTCCTGCTTTGCACCAGACTGAGCAGACGGTTTCTCGTAGCACTTACCGGCGGATACATTTTTGGATTCTCGCCGTTTGTTTTGGTCCACCAACTGGCTGGGCACCTTTTCCTGATATTCGTGCCATGGGTGCCGCTCTTGTTGTACCTGGCGCTGCATTTTATCGAACGCAACATGAGGTCGTGGCATGCCATCGGTTTGTTCGCATTGTTGGAGACGGCCCAATGTCTAACCGCGACTGAGACATTCATGACTGCGGCGATGATGGGAACTCTCACTATAGTCGTGGCGACGTTGATTCTGCCGGCGGATTTTCGACCAATGATGGCGCGGCTGTTCAAAGTCCTTTGCGTGTCGGCGCTCGTTACGGCAGTCCTGATTTCGCCGTATATCTACTATGCAATCGCGTATCGGGAGCATTTGATTGCTGGCGGATCTTTTTTAAATTCCGGGTTAGGTGCTTTATTCGTTCCGCCACCCAACCTTCTCGTGAGCTATCCTCAAATACTCGCTGCCGCACATGGTAAGTCTGCCGGCCTATTAGGTGACCGGAGTGTCTTTTATGCCCGATTTTATCTTGGCCCCTTTTTCCTTTTCGTGCTGTTGTATTCGGCTGTCAAGCAATGGAATTCGCCAGCGGTTAGAATACTTCTAATCACTGGCGCGGCCGCATGGTTGCTCTCATTAGGTGCTTACCGGCAGATTGGGCACTACAGGATTTTGCTGCCGTGGGCTTTTTTTTGGAAGTTGCCATTCGTCGGGCAGGCTCTCCCGGCACGCCTGGCGATGTATTGTTACCTGGACCTTGCGATGCTAACGGTACTCTTCCTCGACGGTCTCAAGGCCAATTGGCAGCGACTCGCAGCGGTGTCATTGTCGGTTCTGTTTATCTTGCCCGCAGTGCCGGCCACTGAACGTGCTGTTTCCGCGGTTGATACTCCGGAGTTTTTCGGAACCCCACTTTTCACAAGATATCTCGATCGCGATGAACTAGTGCTGGTTTTGCCCAACAGCTCAGATGGAAATTCGATGCTGTGGCAGGCCCAGACTGGCATGTATTTTCGAATGGCCGGGGGATACATCGGGGGTATTCCTCCAGGTTTCGCCGATGAAGGGATAGAGGACTTGTTCCTAGGGGGGCAAATCACGTTAGCACGCGGGCAACGGCTTAAGGCTTTCCTCACCAGATATGGCATTCGAAGCGTTATCGTGAATGCCAATTCTAGCAGTGGATGGCCTAATTTGAATTCGGTACTCGGTACAGATCCCGTCCGTGTCGGTGGCGTCTTGCTCTATCAGCAGGATTCAAAGAGCTATGCTGCGAGAGTAACGACGCCCATGACGGCTATTGTCAAATTTAATGAAGGCCGCCAAGCCGATCGGCTATGTCTGTGAGTGAACGAACCGAGACTGATCCCCGGTTGATATCTTCAGCAGGGTATATTCCGACGCTCGATGGATGGCGGGCGCTGGCGGTACTCGCCGTCATAGTGTTTCACGGCGTGTCACCGCAGTCCGCGGGCTTCGCCCTGGCCAGCGAAGGCTACCGGGGCGTCAACGTGTTCTTCGGAATCAGCGGTTTTTTGATTTGTTCGAAGCTCCTGGAGGAGAGAGTTCGGACCGGCACCATCAATCTCGTAGGTTTCTACGTCCGAAGAGTTTTACGGATAATTCCGCCGGCTCTGGCATATCTGGCGGTGATCGGATTGGCAGGCGTTGTCGGCGTTCTCCCAGGATTGCCGAAAAGCGAGTGGCTATCGTGCCTGTTGTTCTATCGCAATTACGTCGCGCCGGAGCACGCGGGCTTTACAAGGTATACGGGGCACTACTGGAGCCTGTCGGTCGAGGAGCATTTCTACTTGTTTCTGCCGGCAACCGTGTACCTGATGGGCGCCGCAGGTGCGCGCGTATTTGTTCCATTGGTGGCTGCAGGGGTAGCGCTCTGGCGGGTTTGTGATTCGCGCTATCTTCTGTTCGATCGGCTTTTGCCGGGAACATACTCGCCCGAGCGCACTGATCGAACAATCGACGGTCTCCTCTGGGGAGCGGCCCTGGCGTTGGCCCTTAGCAACAAATCGCTGCTAAAGTGGGTAGGCCGGAATCTGACGATGTCCGTTTGGACGTTACTGCTCGCGGCATATATTCTGGTCGCTGCCCTCAAACCGCCTTTATCAATGATGTGGGAGGGAATGCTGGTTCCAGTGCTTCTCTATGGAACCGCGCTGCATCCTGCAAGCTACATCGGACGGTGTCTCGAGAATGGGTTCGTTCGATGGATAGGTCGAATCTCGTACAGCCTGTACCTGTGGCAACAGGTCTTCTTCGTAGCTCGCTTTACTTCGCCGGCTGTACCGCAGACCTTTCCACTCAACGCACTCGGCCTGCTGGCATGCGCCAGCGCCAGCTATTACCTGATTGAACGGCCGATGATAGCGATGGGACATCGCTTGTTCCGTTCCCCTGTCCTAACACCGCCCGCATCGTTCAGCGAAGTGATAGACTCGCCGGCGGCATGCACTGCGACGCCTCTCCGGCGTCGCCTTCTGCGACCTCGGAATGTCGCGATAGGCGTTTCCGCGCTGGCGATCGTCCACTTTTTCTACGTGATTACGCGGCCGAAACGAGTGCTGATAGGTTTCGTTCCCGACGATGCGTTCTATGAACTACAGATTGCACGCCATTTTCTGGCGACCGGTAAGTGGTCGTTCGATGGTAGGCTCACGACTACCACCGGGTTTCATCTGCTTAACGTATATCTGATGAGTCTTTTTCCGCGGCTGTTTGACTCTCCGTGGCTGGCCGTTAAATTCTGGATGAGCGCGGGCTTGTTATGCTCGATCGGCGCGATAGTGGTGACTACCAATTTCGTCGCGCGACGGTTTCGGCCTCCGGCCCTGCTGCTTGTAGTTCTAGTATTCTGCGCGCCCGCGTTTCTCAGCCAGAGCCTCTCGATACTCGAATACCCTTACCTGGTGTTGGTCGCCAGCCTATACGTGCGTGCGGTCTTCGGAAACCCGAACAGCTACGACCAACGCCAAATGTTTGGCTGCGCTCTGCTGGGGATTCTAGGCAGCCTTGCTCGAAGCGACTTCGGCGGGCTTCCCCTCATGATGTTCGTGGCTTGCGCTTGTTTCGGGATCGTCACCGGTGTTTGGAGGTATCTTTACCGAAGTATGGCGGGACTGGCAGGCGCGAGCGTCGGACTCGGAGTAGTGTTCGTTAATAACTACTGGTTTGGCCGGCAATTGCTTTCTGGCAGCGTCAAAGCGAAGGCGCTCTGGGCAACGCGGATAGGATATCGGCTGAATCTATCGATCGAGACAGCCTTGGATACCCTCGGGCGAACAAGAAGATTATCGGTTCTAGTTGCGCTGGGTGTTGCAGCGGTGGTCCTCTTAAGGTGGCTGCAGCACCGACGAACTGCGGCAACCGGTCGATTGGAAGTCAAATCGCCCAGGCTTATGCACGACGACTTACTATTCATGCTCGCCGGCTCGGGAGCGGTTGCGCTTTACATAGCTCTCTATGGTGCCGATGGCGGAGTCCAACCTTGGTACACTGCCAACTTTGTTATTCCATTCGTATTGGCTTTGGGGCCCCTGTTCGGGTTTATTGAAAGCGATGCTTTCGCGCAGAGTTGCGCAGCGGTCGGAGTTGCGATCTTATGCGCGCGAAATGTCCCGCAAGCTTTTCAGCCCTTGTGGGCGCATCAGTACAATATGCTCGCTATGTCGGACTACCTTCAACAACATCCAGTAGAAGGTCAAATCGGGAGCTGGAATGCCGGAATCCTGGGCTACTTCCTCGATGGCGGGGTTGTGAATCTGGATGGCGTCATGAACGACCAAATATATCCATATATGCTCGACAATAAGCTAATCCCGTATCTGGATACTATGAACATCAAGTATGTTGCTGACTATCCGGGCCAAATCTTTGACGTTACTGCCGCGGAAACCTTTGGATACTCCCTGCAAGAAATGAAGACGCGGCTGCACCCGATGCATTCAAACCCGAAATTTAACAGCCGCGACTTCTGGTCCGAGTACACGCTGTTTCGACTATCGAGCGCAGACGATCGTTCATCATCGCAGAAGAACCGATGAGTCAATCACGAAGCGATCGTCGTTTAATGATTCCCGATGCTCCTCGATATTTCCTGCCAGTTCGTTCCGTCGAAATACAATCGTAGGATGTCCGTATAGCCGCTGGTGCCGCTCGACGTAGGCGCGCTGCCCCCGGCCCACTTGATTGCACCAGAGCTCGTAGCCCACAGCGGCCCGGTGATCGAGGCACCTATGTGCGAGCGAATCATCACGTCTTGATTGACCGTCGCGCCAACGGTCGAGAGCGTATAGGTCAGTCCCGTGGTCGAAGTGCTAATGTCCTGTACCGACTGCTTGGCGAATGAAATCGTCGTGTTGCCCGTAACCGTTCCAATGACGTTAGGCGCTTCGATGGGTACGTTGGTCGCCAAGCTCTGCAGCGCCGCGCCCGGCTCGCCCAGATACAGCGGCGGCGATCCAGCGCCCGATGTCATCAACGATGACTGGCTAAGCGCCGGGGATAGCGCCAACTGCACGCCCGCGAACACTGCCGATCCCGAACTGGTGTTCACAGAAACGGCCGGAATCGTGGTCGAACCCGGAGGATAAGACCACATAGTGAACGTGCTGCCCTGACCGATGACATCCTGAACTACGCCCGTGGGTGGCGACGGCAAGGAGAGTGCACCGGCCACGCCCTCATTGTCGGTCAGGAACACGTCTATGTCGTTCTGATCGCTGGAGGTCGTTCCTGCCAGCGAAATCGACGTAGTTCCCGTCGCGATGGTGGGCTGACACTTGTCAATAGGAGCGAGTTGGTTGATGCCGGAGAACGAGGCCATGCCGCCGCGCCATATCTGCGAATTACCCGAGGTCCAGGTATAGGTCGCGGTATCATTCGGGGTAACGACGTGCCAGTACACACCGACCCAATCGCCGTTTGCGCTATTGTCGGCCGCACATCCCAGCGTCCAACCCGCCGGAGGGGTCACGCCGCCGGTTGCGCCGTTTTGCAGTGCCGGCGCGGCTATCTCCACGTCGCCCACATGAGCGTCGAGGGGCACTGGATAAGAGCACGTCGTGGTGCTGATACACAGCGGTTGGAAGCTCACTGCCCCTAGCTCTGGCGTAGGCACTACTGGAATCTGCAAGTGATGAAAAGTCGGCGTGTGGCCGACTACGCTGTAAGGGAAGCCGAAGTTTGTATAATTATTGCCGACAGGCTGGTAGCCCGCGTCAAATTGGTCGTTGTCGAATACAATCGACGCACCTGCTGTTCGCGATGCGTAAGTTGCATCTACCTCGGGACCAGTCACGCCGAACAAGGTTGAGTCCTCGATGCTAAGACTGCCAACCGCCCCAATCAGTTGAACGGCAGAAGCATTGTTCGGACTCAAGAAGCTGGAAGCTATCTCAACGGGATTCGAGCCGGGATTCGAGCCGGTGATACATACGGCAGGGAACGTCCCGCCATTTTCACTATCGAAAGCGAGACCTTTAAGGAAGAACGGCGGCGCGGGCGACTGGTTGGCCTCGACTCCAATGCCGCATAGGTTGCGGTTATTTCCGGGTATGTAAACATCTTCGACCGAGTAGCCGGTCGTGTAGATCGGGAACATGCCCGCATTGGCAATGATGTTGCGAATGAAGGTGATACCACCCAGCGACAGAATGCCAACCGGCGCGCTGTTTGCGATACCCGGAGCCTCAGTAATGTCGTGAATGAAGCTGTTAAAGCCTGCTGTCCGCGAGACTTCGATGC
>DATDHE010000144.1:0-20873 GCA_036521695.1 Candidatus Acidiferrum sp.
AGCCTTACGGACCGAAAGGCCCAGGCCAGCTCACTGTGTGACGCCTCTGACCGGGCCCATGAGCGAAGCCCGGGGAAGCGTGCGCTTAATTAATTAAGCAGCAAGTGCCAAGTTGTTGTTGGCATTTCTAGTTTCCACCAAGTTACGGGCAGGTGGGTCCCGGCATGCCTTCGGGCCGCGACAGCTTCCGTCGAAACCGAGTCGCCCCCTAAGTACAACACTATTCTAGCATTTTTGGAGAGATTAGGTTTGTCGAGCTTCCTTTGGAGTTGGCGAAGGGCTGATGTAATGACGTAAAGATGTAACGACGTAACGGTCGTAGAGATCCCTTCCGTCAGGGTCGGACTTTGGGTCGTCGGGGTGCAAAGAGAGGTCCTTCGTGGCGTTGCTCCTCGGGACAGCTACCTTTATCGGATAGCTGGTTAGTAATAAGACCCCTCCCCGCGGGCGTTTTCTCGTAAGTGCAGATTCTAAAGAATTTAGGGGGGGTGCAAAGTGGGCAAAAAACCGCGGGGCTGAGGCCCCAAACCTACAACGACGAGAAAAAGAGTTGCGGAGGAAGGAGAAATCGGCGAAGGGGCGGGGGATTGGCGTCATAGCAGGGCGTGCCGTTGTTTTGCGTCGTAGCGCCGCAAGAGCCGAACAAATCTTCGATGTAATCCTGCGCGTTGCCGCCGGTGGGAAGGATGGTGATGCGTTTTCCGGCGAAGAAGATGTACTCGTTGAGAGTGTTTCCGGAGCCATCGGTTTCAGCGAGGATTTCGCCGCCCTATTCGTAGACATAATTCTTGCCACTAGACTTTGACACGCGGGGTCCTTGGGCATCATAGAACTTACGGGCGATAGCTCGCGAGGTTATAGCCGGGATTTGATACTACGTGACAATGGCGATGAGGGGAGTGCCCGTGTCAGAGTCAGCCTGCCACCGGGGCAGGTGCGCAGGCGGTTTTTGCATTGAGCGTTTTCATAAGATCCAGGATCATGTGAGCGACACACTGATCGCCGGTCGCCGTATTGATCATAGCGTGGTAAGCGGTTCGGTCGGGCCAGTCGACTCCGAAATATTTTTGGATGAATTCGACGCGATCTCGATCGACGTTATCGACGCGCTCTTGCGCTTCTTTCTCGGTTTTGCCGCGCGCTATGAGGCGGCGCACTTTATCTTCCCTGGAAGCGTAAAGAAAGACGCGGAGCGTGTCCGGGCGATTCCTGAGAAAGTGCTGCGAGCCTCTTCCCACGATGACACAGTTACCGGTCTTCGCGGCGTGTTGAACGACACGTTCGGTAACCTTCAAAATGCTCTCGCTGTCGACGACGTTGAGCTTGTAGGCATTCAGGCTTCCTTCGTAGCTGCCGCGCAAGAAGGATTTGAAGAGACGGTAGTAAAGTGGGTCGGTGCGCTCCTCGCGGACCTCGACGACGGCTTTGGGACAATTGGCGAGCCTGGCGATTTCTTCCGTCAGGTCCTGATCCCACAGCTTCCATCCCAATTGCTTGGCAAGCAGTTGAGCGATTTCACCGCCCCCGCTGCCGTATTCCCGTTCAACCGTAAGTATTCTGATCATCTGGGTCTTTTTAGTCCACATACAGACAAATACGATCCTACCGCAAATGAATTCATTTCGCTTATTCCGCCAACACTCTGCCGCCACCGCCAGGATCATTCTTCTTCAGAAGAAAAGCGAGGAAGAACATGATCGCCGAGACCACACAAAGAACCATGAAGATGTCGATGTAGGCCAAGGTCGCGGCCTGCGATTGCACACCCTGGTAAATCGTGGCGACGGCCCGCGCGTAAGCCTCATGGGCGCCAATACCCGAGTGCGCCAAATGCTGGGCAAGTCCATTTGCCTGATTTTGAAAATTGGGATTGTCGGGCCGCGCGTATTCCACCAGCCGGGCTTGATGGAGTTGCGCGCGGCGCGCAATCAGCGTGGTAACCAGCGAAGTTCCCACGCTGCTTCCCATATTGCGCATGAAGTTGGCGATCCCGGCGACACCGTTGTTTTTTTCCGGCGCAATACCGAGGTAGGCGACCAGCGTAATCGGAGTGAATAGGAAGCCCAAACCAATGACCTGGGTGATGCGCAGCAAAGTGGCGGCTTCGAAGCTGATCTGCAGATCGATGCGCTGCGTGGAATAGTACATAGCGACGGACAAGGCAAGCCAGCCGAAGGCAATAAGGTAGCGCGCCTGGATCTTCGTCGTCAGTTGACCCACGATGGGCGTTTCAAAAAGCAAGATGAGTCCTCCGGCGGAAAGCGCAAAGCCGGCGAGTTGCGAGGTGTAGCCGACGAGGGTTTGCAGGAATTGCGGCATCAGGACCAGGCTGCTGAATAACAGGATGCCCAACATGAACAACATCAGGCTGGCGCTGGCGAAGTTGAAACTCTTGAACATGCGGACGTCGATGATGGGTGCTTTTTGAAACCACTCCCAGATCACCAAGGAGATGAGGCAGACGGTGGCGACAACGATGAGCGTCGTGATGAACCGCGAGCCGAACCAATCGTCTTCCTGGCCCTTGTCGAGCAAAATTTGTAGCGCGCCAATACCCAGAGTGAGCAGGGCGATGCCGATGTAGTCCAGCTTCACGCCTGCTGACTTAAAGCGAGCCAAATAAGGGGGATCTTCGACGACGCGGCGCACCAGAAACCAGGTCATTAGCCCAACCGGGATATTAATGAAAAAAATCCAGCGCCAGGAATAGTTGAAGGTGATCCATCCGCCAAGGGTGGGACCGATCGTGGGCGCAATGATGGCGGTGATGCCGTACAGGGCAAACGCCAAGCCGCGCTGGTGAGGCGGGAAAGTGTCGGCGAGAATGGCTTGAGCCATGGGCTGAAGTCCGCCGCCACCCATGCCCTGCAGGACGCGGAAAAAAAGAAGAAACCCAAGGCTCGGGGCAATGCCGCAGAGCAAGGAACTGACCGAAAAGATGGCTAAACAAGACATAAAAAAACGCTTTCGGCCGAAGTTGTTGGCGAACCAACCGCTAATCGGAAGAATGATGGCGTTCGAAACGAGATACGAGGTGAGGACCCAGGTGCTTTGGTCGTTGCTCGCGCCCAGATTGCCGGCCATGTAGGGCAAGGCCACGTTGGCGATGCTCGTGTCGAGGACTTCCATGAAGGCGGCCAGCGCCACGACGACAGCAATCAGCCAAGGATTGAATCTAGGTCGCCAAACATCCTGGTCGATGGTGAGAACCGCTGTACTCATTGCAGGTAGACGTCTGGCACGACGTTCATGCCGGGCCGAAGCTGACGATCGTGGTTCTCGCCAGGATCGAGAACGATCTTTACCGGAATTCGCTGGACAATTTTCACGTAATTGCCAGTGGCGTTTTCCGGCGGAAGCAGGCTAAAGAGCGGTCCGGTTGCGCCCGCAATGCTATCCACGTGACCCTTCAGAGTCCGACCAGTTGAATCGATGTGGATTTCCGCTTTCTGTCCCACGCGCATGTGGCGGAGCTGTGTCTCTTTGAAATTGGCAGTGACCCAGACTTCATCAAGAGGCACGACAGTTAGGAGTTGCTGCCCGGCCTGCACGTTCAACCCGACGACGACGGTCTTGTTCACTTCACCAGAGACCGGCGCGACAATTTTCGTATATCCGAGGTTCAATTCGGCTTGCTCGAGTAGTGCGCGCTTTTGCTCCACGTCGGCGACGGCCGCGCGCGCACGAGCTTGGCTCGACGACACTTGCTGCGGCCCGGTCTCCGCGTATCGGTGGTTGGCATCGGCTTGCACCTGGCGGCTGAGAGCTTGTTCGACGAACTGCTGCGCCGCGGACTCATTGGCGCGAGCAGCCGAAACCACGGCAGTGCTGGATCTGGCGGCAGCCAAAGCTTGGTCGTAAATCTGTTCGGCTACTTCCTTTTTGTCTACGAGCAGCTTGTAGCGATGCAAATCGTCTTGCGCTTTGACGTCGTTGGCCTCGGCCTCTTCGAGTTGGGCATGGGCGGCGGTGAGCTGCCTTTGCGCGGCAATCACTCCGGCCTTGGTGTTTTCGATATCGGAAGCGGTGGATTGTATTTGGCTCGAACTGTTCACAGAAGTAATGGGCACCGTGATGTTCAGCGATTGTGCGGTGGCTTCGGCGTTGGCGAGATTGGCTTGGGCCTGGGCCACGGCAACCTCATAGTCTTTCGGATCGATCTCAACCAGAACTGTGCCTTTCTCCACCCACTGGTTGTCATCCACGTTGACCTTGATTACATAGCCGGAAATTCGCGCGCTCACGGGATAAAGGTGCACATCAGCCTGTGCGTCGTCGGTGGATTCGTAGCTGCTGAGATAGCGCCACAAGAAGACGCCGGCGACAAGCGCGACCAAGATGACAGCCAGGATCACGACGTTTCTGCGGCGCTTGGAGTTCTGGCGCGATGGGGGCGTATAATAATCGTCCTTCAATGGCGAAGCATCGATCGGAGATTCTTTGGCTGCGTCAGGCACCGAACGGGGTGGGTTTTCGTCCGCCATGTTCATTGTCCTTTGAAATATTCCTTGACGCCCTGCTCCGCGAGGCCGAGAGCGCGGGCCAGTGAAATTTTTGCAAAATTGTAGCTATAGAGACTGGAAATGTACTGTTCGTGGGCGCTCGCAACCGCCTCCTGCGATTGCACCACTTCGACCGTATCGGCGACACCGGCACTGAAACGATCGCGTGATTGGAGCAGCGTCTCTTCCGCGAGGTCGATGTTGCTGCGCGCGACGTTGACTAATTCGGCCGACGACTGCAGATTCAGCAGTGCGGTGCGAACGTCAGAGTCAATCTGGGCGCGCAGATTGTCCAGGCGCTCACGGGTTTGTTGGAGCCTCGCATCTGCCTGCAAAACGTCGCCGTGGACGCTGCCTCCCTGAAAGATGGGAATCGAGAGCGTTCCACGCACATCGAAAACTTGGGTGGCCGTGGACGGATGCGCCCCCCCGGTCCCAACGTCCGCGTTGAAGGCAAGCGACGGGAGATATCCGGCCACCGCAGCTTTCCGCGAGAATTCTGCTGCTCGTACGTCGGTCATGGCCGCCAGGTAATCGGAACGCGCTGCATAGGCGCGTTTCAGAGCCTCTTCTATAGTGATGCTGTTGAAGGGCTGATAGGGCGACTTATCCGTGAGCTCGAATTCCTGTCCGGGAGCCAAGCCGATAACCCGTGCCACCGTCAGTTTCTGGATGGCAAGATTGTTCTTCGCCTGAATCAACTGCTGCTGCCGGGTCTGCAGCTCGACCTTGGCGCGCAGTCCGTCGATGGCCGGCGAAGTGCCAGCATTCACCTGGTCGTTAGCTTGATCGAAGAGCGCCTGCGCCGTCTTGACCTGCGCTTCCGCCGTTTCGATGCGCGCTTCGTCGGCAATGGCCTGCAAGTACGTGTAGCCTACCGCCAGCACAACGAGATCACGCGCGTCTTTGAAAGTATACTCGGCGGATTTCAGGTTCTGGCTGGCCGCGCGGGTAGCGTTGATGGACTTCCAGTCAAACAGAGACAGAGTCACAGATACACGTGCATCAAAATAGGAAAAGGGCCCAAGGGACGGTGGGATGCTGGCTCCTGAAAGGCTGGTAAACCCGATCTCCGCTAAATTGATCTCCGAAGCCGCCACGTAAGGCGCTGCCGTCACGTGCGGCAGGAGAGCGCTCAATTGCTCCCAGCGCTGTCCGCGGGCCGAACCAATTTCTGCACTTGAGAGGAGCGCTCCGAGATTTTGCTTCAATCCGCGATCGATGGCTTCCTGCAAGGAAAGCGATATAACTCCGGGAACGAGCTTCGCCGGTACGCTGCCGGCGAATGGGCTCACTCCTTGTGTTCCGGGTATGGCTTGCCCTGGCGTGCTTGAACTGGTCGTTGCGCCGGATTGCGCAAAGGATGGTGCTGCTCCATACAGAAAGACCCCGGCCAGCAGAAACGTGCGGCCTGGTCCGTAGCTGAGCTTCACGGGAGCCTCCTCGGCCTTGCATTTGGCTAAGCGGCGGTGCCGGGGAAAGTATCCTAGTCCGGCTGGCTATTTCGGGCAACTCGCATCTGCCAAACGCACTTTTGATGCATTAGGAGCGACACGGAGATAAGTCTTCCTTGAATCATCCCTGCGCATCGCTGGATGGGCCAAGCATGGATGCAAGTGCAGAACGCTATCACTTGATTGCGTTTCATCGGGAATCTTCTCTATGGAGGAAGACTATGGACCAGATAAAGAATCCGACGACAGTGCAGTGCATTGCTATACGGAGGCGGGTGCGTGGAAACCCGATCATTTTTCCAGTAACGAATAAATAGCGAAAAAGTGGAGGCGGGAAAGTCGAACTACCGTCCGAAAAGCGCTACGAAACCGAGTCGCCCCCTGATGCTTCTTGTAGCGCCGAGGAGGGAGAGGCATTGGCCGTGCTTGGGCAATGTTGGAGGGAGGGGGTGGACGCTCCGCTAGGCACCAAATCTGGGATAGGCATGGCTTTGGATTGGGTGCTAAGCAACGATTAGGCACATAGGTACTGTTGGGCGGTTGACTCCCAGCAGGATGGCTTCCAAAATCACAAAACGGGGTATATCGCCTGTCTTGAATAGGCGAAACGACCGGTCAAGAGCATTTGTTATAGGGCAGAGACCCCCGAAACCAGGAATGCCACAAGAGCCAACTGCCGTGGAACAAGCCGTATCGCGCGCCTTGCGTGAGAACCTCGAACGGATTCAGCGAAACGCCGACGAGCTGCACCAATCCGTTGGCGATATCGTGGCTGCTTGCGCGAGTACCAAGCCGACGAATGCGCTGCCGTCGATGTTGCGGGCGCAGACTTCGGCTGCGTCGCTTTCAGCGGCGCTGGAAGTATTGTCGCGGTTCGTGACGATGGCGGTGCAGCCTGGGCAGCAGCGATCTGGGCTGGAAGCGCAAATCACGCATCTCATCAGTACAGCGGCGGCCGAGCCTGCCGCGGAGCCGGTGCGTCCGCATCCTTCGGTTCCCACGCCGATGGCGCAGGCGCCGGCGCAAGCAACTTCGCAAGCCACAACGAAAGCGCCGCCGCGCGTTGAGCCGCCCGCTGCTCCACCTGTTGCTTCACATATCGAACCAGAGCCCTTGATCGAGCTGGAAACTGAGCCTGAAGCGCTCGAGTTGATCGAGCCCCAGGCCGCGGCGGTTTCCACGGAAGCGGAATTCGAGAGCGATTTTGACGTCAACCAGTTAACGCCGGAAGAACAAGAATTGCACAGGCGGGCAAATCGGGTGGCGAAAGTTTCGATGCAAGATATTAAGATGCTTAGACCGGAGCAAGTGCGGCTCGGGCGCGAGAAAAAGGATCTTTGCATTCGATTGAAAGACGACATTGAAAAAGCTCATCGAGAATACGACCGGCGTTTCAAACCCATCATGGACCACCCAGCGGATTACTTTTATCGCTGGATGGTGGAAATCCTCGCAGAGGGCGATCCGCACGCTCTCGGCGACTACCCGTACGCCACCCCCGCGCGGCATCGCTAAGACTGCGGCCAGGAATGCCGTTGCGACAGGTTCATGGGCCGCCGCGGCGCGAAGCGTTTGCGGAGTCGTGCTGATCTTGGCGCTGGTGGCTGGCGGTGCTTCGGAAACTTTTGCGCTGTCCTCGCAGAAGAAAAAGAAAAAAGTGAAAAAGCCGCCGGCTGTGCCTTGCCGCGTCGGTTGCAAGCCGGATACAGTTGCCCAGGGGCTTGTGGCTGGGGATACTCCGGAGGATCAGGCGCTTCGAAGAGAACTCTCGGGGCTGGCGCGCGAAGTTCATAACGCTGCGCCGGGGGCCTACAACAATCTTTCGGCGTTTGCGGCGAAAAATGCAGCGAACGCTTGGGGCGCACGAGCAGCGCTGGCGCTTGGCTTCGAAGATCACTCGCAGAAGCGCGATCAACAAGCCCTGGCGTGGTTTACGACGGCGAGTGCGGACACGCTTCTGCGCGAGTATGTCCTTTACTGGAGGGCGCAGGCGAAGCTAGGACTGGGCCGCTCGAAAGAGGCGCTCGCTGATTTGGAGACGGTACAGCACGACTATCCGAATACGGCGATGAAAGAGCAGTTGCTCGAGAGTCTTGGGCCGTTGGCCGTCGGACAGGCCCGAGCGCAAGACGCGATCGACGCGTTGAATTCTTATCCGGCCACGAGCAGCCGTCCCACGCTGCTGCTCGAGAGGGCCCAGGCTTACCAGTCATTGCATCAGCTCGACCGCGCCGCCAAGGATTACCAGGCCATTTTCTACAAACATTCCCAGAGCGATGAGGCGAAAGCAACGGACGCCGCGCTGAAGAAAATCTTGCACGAGATGGGCAAGGAGTATCCGTATCCCGGCGTGGAATTGCAGCAGCAGAGGGCGCAGGCTTTCTATGACGCTCATAAATGGAAAGAAGCGCGGGCAGAATTTGAAAAACTTCTCGGAATGCTTAATGATCCGCTCAATCCCAATCGCCAGCTGGCCGAACTTCGCGTTGCGCAAGCGAAGGTGCAACAGAAGGGCTCCACGAAACTTGTTGCATCGTTGAAAACGCCGGATTTCGAGGTCGATGCCGAACGCCTTTATGCGCTCTCCCAGTTCTATCGTACCGAGAAGAAGTTCGACGAAATGTTTGCGGCCCTCACTGAGCTCTCGCAAAAATATCCTCTGAGCAAATGGAACGAAGAAGGCTTCATGGCGGTGGGGAATTATTATTGGGTGGGCCTCGACCGCACCAAGGCCGCCAGCTACTACCAACGCGTGGTGGACACTTTCCCGAGCGGAAGAAATGCGTTCAATGCGGAGTGGCGCGCCGCGTGGGTCGCCTATCTCAACCGGGAGCTCGACGCGGAAGACAAGCTCAAGAATTTCCTTGTGAAATATCCGGCCTCGGCCAACACGTCTGATGCGGTCTATTGGCTCGGTCGCATTGCCGAGCGCAACACGAAACCCGCGGAGGCGCGCAGCTACTACCGGAAGGACGTCGAGCGCTTCCCGCAAACCTACTTTGGGCATGCCGCCGCGGCGCGTTTGAGCAAGCTGGAACCCACCGACGGAGATCCGCCGGAGATTCTGGACAAAATTCCACCGCCCCCAGCTCTCCGGCCTTTCGATGAACCTGTTCCCGCCGCTGCCGCTGACCGCTGGGCTCGCGCGCAGGCCTTGCGCACGATCGCGTTCGACGCCAGCGCCGAGCTCGAGCTGAAGAACGCGTATTTCGCCACTTCCTCACCGCGATTTTTGTACGAAGCCGCGCAAGCGGCGTTCGACCAGGGCCATTTTGCCGCGGGCATGGCTTACGGGCGCATCATCGTTCCCAATTTTGATGCGCGCAAAATCGACGATTTGCCGATCGACGTTTGGAAAGTGCTATATCCGCTCCCCTACGAGGCTGTGATCCGTCGCGAAGCCGCCAAGAATAACTTCGACCCTTTGCTGGCAGCAGGGCTGATGCGCCAGGAGTCCACGTTCCAGGCCGATGCACTTTCTCCTACGAACGCGATTGGGCTCATGCAAGTTGAGCCGAAAACGGGGAAGCTTCTTGCCAAACAGCTGCGCGTGAGTTTTTCCACCAAGAAACTTTTTGAACCCGACTACAACATCCGGCTTGGCATGCTGTACATCTCGAATTTGGTGCGTTTGACCGGTGCACCCGAGTACGCTCTGGCGGCGTTTGACGCTGGCGAAGACCGCATCGCTGCATGGAAAGCCGAACGCAATTACGAAGAGATCCCCGAACTTGTGGAATCCATTCCTTTCACCGAAACTCGCGATTACGTGCAAATCGTCTTGCGCAATTCCGAAGTCTACCGGATGATTTATGGTCAGTCAGGCGCTGCGCCTTCGTCGGCGGCTGGCCACGGCCGATAAGTTGTTCGGTGGGCTGATTTCGATCGGCCCGATTGCGCTGACATCCAGATCGTTTGGCAGGCTAAATGAATCCCTCTGAGTCCGGCATGGCGCTTGCAGCGCGCCGCATGCTTTCCGCTAAAGCGGAACAATTTACCGAATCCGTGATTCGCGAGATGACGCGGCTAGCGATGAAGCACGGCGCCGTCAATCTCTCGCAGGGCTTCCCCGATTTTGCGGCCCCCGCGGAAATCAAGGAAGCAGCGCGGCAAGCCATCGCTGATGACATCAACCAGTACGCCATAACCTGGGGTGCCAAGCCGCTGCGCGACGCAATCGTCGAAAAGTTTGACCGGACGCAGGGCGTGCGCGTTGATCCCGAGCGCGAGATCACCATCTGCTGCGGCTCAACGGAAGCGATGATGTCTACGATGCTGGCCATCATTAATCCTGGCGATGAAATCGTCGTATTTGAGCCGTTCTATGAGAACTATGGGCCTGACGCGATTTTGAGCGGAGCCAAGCCCCGCTTCGTAAAGATGCGGCCGCCAGAAAACGTGAAGTCTGTCTGGACTTTCGACGAGAAGGAATTGGCTGCGGCGTTTGGCCCGCACACCAAGGCCATCATTCTGAACACTCCCAACAATCCCACCGGAAAGGTCTTCGCTCGCGCCGAACTAGAATTTATCCGTGACCTCTGTGTTCGTTGGAACGCGTTCTGCGTCACCGACGAAATCTACGAACATATTCTCTACGACGGCACCGAACATATCTCGATGGCGCGAATTGACGGCATGCGCGAGCGGACGATTGTGATCAATGGTATGTCCAAAACCTACAGCGTCACCGGCTGGCGTGTCGGTTGGGCCATCGCTCCGCCCGAACCGACTGCCGCAATTCGTAAGGTCCATGATTTTCTTACGGTTGGTGCGGCGGCGCCCCTGCAGCATGCCGGGGCCATCGCGCTGAAATCGCCGCAGTCTTACTACGACAAACTCGCCACGGACTATACTGTGCGGCGCGAGCGCTTGCTCAAAATTCTCAGCGCCGCCGGGTTTACGGTTTACAAGCCGCTCGGCGCGTATTACATCATGACGGACATCTCGCACTTTGATTTCCCTTTGGACCAATATCCAGCGGGCTCGCGGGACGTCTCATTTGCCAAATTTCTAGTGGAGAAAATTGGCGTAGCGGTTGTGCCTGGATCCAGTTTCTATAACGATGCCCGCGATGGCGCCTCTCAAGTTCGTTTCACGTTTTGCAAGAAGGAAAGCACGCTTGCCGCAGCGGAAGAGCGGCTGTCCAAGATGCGAGCGTAGGGGCCACTTCTCAAGAAAGTTGGGGAGGAGATCCTAGCGGAAATCGGTGAGACATTCCATAGCCATGCTCCGGAATCGAAACTCAATCCGCTAAAGTATCAAGGAATCTTATGCGCACCCTCGCTCCACTGGTCTTCATTTTGCTCGCCAGTACGCTATCAGCTCAGGAAATTCAGCCTTCCCACGCGTTTGACTATGACCAAAATGCGTCGCTCGATATTCAGGAAGTCCTAGTCGAACACCGCGGGGACATTTCCGTCCACGATATCTCCTATGCTAGCCCTAAGGGTGGACGTGTTCCCGCGTATCTAGTTGTGCCGCCGGGCAAGGGACCGTTCGCCGCGGTCCTTTGGGGGCATTGGTATTGGCCTAACTCAGAATTTTTCAACCGAAAAGAGTTTCTCGATGAAGCGGTTGTGCTAGCCCAAGCTGGCGTGGTTTCACTTCTGCCGACAGGTCCGGGAGCGCGTTCTGGACACGTGCAAGACCGAACGCCTCTGAATGAACAACAGATCACAGACCTGATCCAGGCCATTGTGGACTTGAGGCGGGGCGCCGATCTCCTTCTGGCGCGCAAGGATGTGGACCCACAGCGGCTTGCCTATGTCGGCCACAGCTACCACGCTACTGCAGGCGGCTTTTTGAGCGGGATTGACAAGCGTTTCAAAGCGTTTGTCCTCATGGCTGGGGGACTATCGGACGATGTGGACTCAAAGTCGGAGGAATATAAGCAATATCGGCAGAAAATAGGGCCCGAAAAATTTGACGCCTTTGCGGCCAAGTATGCGTGGTTAGATCCTGGCAAGTTCGTTTCCCGGGCGGCACCTGCCACTGTTTTTCTTCAATACGCCACGAAGGAAGACTTCCTGACGACTGTACGTGCTCACGAATATGAAGCTATCGTAAGCGAGCCTAAGAAGTTCAAGCTTTACGAAGCCCCGCACGCCCTCAACGCCGAAGCGCGTCGCGATCGAATCGCCTTTCTCACCGAACAACTCAAGCTCAAAGCACTTTCGCCGGCTCTAGTTGGCAGTATCCCAGAACTGCCTCAACCCCCAGCGCCGAATCCTTGAAATATTCGCGAAATCCCAGATTGTTCAAGCCGTCAGAGCAAAAGTAAAAATAGGATCGTTTTCAATGACTACTGAGGATCGCCGTCGCTCGAGGGCGAGGACCTATCCCGCACTTGGGAATTTTCTGGAGGAATCCCAGGATGGGTCGTCGAATGCGTGGAGAGCTCTAAACTCTATCTAAATCGGTGATACCTTCAGGTTCTCAAGATATTTAAAGGGGTAGGGAACTGACGGTCGGTTGCCCTGTGGTGGTTAGCCCCCTACCCCGCGAGTGGTCTTACCTGTATAGACGACATCAGCGCGATTTTAGTTTCCTGATTCTCCAAGAATATTTCTAGGATCCATCAGGCTTACAAATCAACGGTATCCAGGTACCTGGCGACCGCCGCCTTCCACTTAAACTTCTCCTGAATGGCGGCCTGCAAGGCCTGGGCCGCTTGCGGTTCGCCGTGCGTCAAATAAGTCTGCTTCGGAGGGGCAGGAAGACCGCTCAACCATCGCAAAAGTTCGCTTTTCCCGGCGTGCGCGGAAAATTGGCCCAGCTCCACGACTTCGGCGCCGACAGCCACCTGCTGCCCGAAGATATTCAACATTTTCGCGCCTTCTTGCAGCGCGCGCCCGCGCGTTCCTTGTGCCTGGAAGCCAGCGAGGATCACGGCATTACGCGCATCCGGCAGCCGCTGCGCCAGATGGTGAAGGACGCGGCCTCCTGACGCCATCCCACTTGCGGACACAATGATGCAAGGCGTCTTAACGTTATTGATGGCCTTCGATTCCTCCACCGAGCGCGTCAGATGAAATTGGTGGACATCCAGGGGGTCACCTTTCCCCCCGGCGTCGATGCGCGAATAGTCCAGGTCGTGGTCTTCCTTATATTTCAAATATAAGTCCGTGGCGCTCAGCGCCATGGGACTGTCCACGTATACGGGAAGGCGCGGGATGCGTTGCTGATCCTCGAGCTGACGGAGGTAATACATGAATGTTTGCGTCCGCCCAATAGCAAAAGCGGGAATCACAATCGATCCGCCGCGCTTCGCAACGCGATTAACTATTTCCGCTAGTAGCTCTGCCGCGTCGCCGGTCGCATGCTCGCGATCGCCGTAGGTCGATTCGCAAAGCAACACGTCCGCTGTCGAGGGCGGCGTTACAGGATCATTCAAAATCGGCTGATCGTATCTGCCGATGTCCCCCGAAAACACCACCACAATCTTCTTTCTGTTTTCAGTGATGATTAGTTCCAGGCTGGTGGAGCCCAAGATGTGTCCGGCGTCATACGCGGTGACATGAAACTCTGGGCTGATATCGAAAGCCCCGGTACGCGGCACTGGTTTCAGCAGCTTCAGCACAGGGTCCACGTCATCCGTCACGTACAGTGGCTCGTGGACTTCGTGATTGCTGCGCTTCTCAGGCTTTGCGTGCAGTGCGTCTTCTTCCTGAAGATGCGCCGAATCCTTGAGCAGTATCCCGGTGAGATCAATGGTCGCGGGATTGGCAAAAATGGGACCTCGGTAACCATCCTTTACGAGCACCGGCAGCCAACCGGTGTGATCCAAGTGCGCATGGGTCAGCACCAGGTAGTCGATCGTCTTAGGATCAACCGGGAGCGGCTTGAAATTCCGGTCGCTCAGTTCCTGCGAACCCTGAAAAATGCCGCAATCGACGAGCAGCTTCTTGCCCGCCGCCTCGACGAGATATTTCGAGCCGGTAACGGTTCCTGCCGCGCCAAGAAAAGTCAGTTTTGCCATGGGCCTCGCCGTTGTGTTGTCGTCAATGCCGCGCTCCACCTTACCCCAAACCCCCGTCCTAAAACAAAACTCTCGGACTTGCCGGAGCGCCAGAAACAACAGGGGCGAACCGAATCGGCTCGCCCCGTGTTACTCGTATTCACTTTCCGCAGAAGCGGACGCTAACGAAAGGGAAACTGACGAGTAGCAGACGTTCAATCTGCCGCGCTGGCCTGTTTCTTTGCGGTGATCGTGCCTTGCAACCGTGCCGTTGAAACTCGACTATGAGCTTGGCGCGCGCCTCTTCGACCGTCTCGGCCGCTCTGTGCGCCTGACGGTAACCGGGCAAACTTTTCTCCCGCGGGCCCGCGCCGTCCTTCGTGAACTCGAAGCAGCGCGCGGCGATGTCGTCGAGCAAAAGGATTATATTGGCGGCTCCGTCACGATCGGCGTGATCCCTACCGTCGCCCCTTACTTTCTTCCGCAGCACCTCACGCGATTTTCGCGAAAATATCGGCAAGTCCGTCTCACCGTGGTCGAAGAAATCATCCCGGCCCTCCTCGACCTCTTGCGTGCCAGCAAGATCGATCTCGCGGTCCTCGCTCTGCCCATCCGCGGCCACGAATTCGAAACATTTCCTCTGCTGCCTCGGGGCCACAAGTTAGCCACTCGCCGCGCGCTCTCATTGAAAGACCTGCGCTCCCAGCCCTTCTTGTTGCTGCGCGATGGCCACTGTTTCCGCGATACCGCCGTCGCGGCGTGCGACCGCGCACGTTTGCACCGGCAAATTATTTCTGAGAGCGGCCAGTTCAGCAGCCTGCTCAGCATGGTGGGCGCCGGCATGGGCGTCTCTATCGTTCCGGAAATGGCCGTCGACAAAAAGTCGCGGTGTCGCTTCGTGCGCATTGACGACCCCGCCGCGGCACGCACGATCGGCGCCGTCGTCCTCAGCGGACGCTCTTTGTCCCGCGCGCATTATGCGTTTCTCTCGCACTTGCGCGCAGCGTCCGCTCCGCGCCCTTCCTGACGCACACCTCTACTGTTCCTCAGGTTGGTACTCTAGTTATGACAGAGTGATTCTCTGCAGGCGCCTGGCAGCGCCGCATTTATGTTTTATAGGCCTTGTGCCGGACTAGCGTTTTTCCATGGAAATCGTCATGTCGTGAAAGTTCAACGTCAACGCCGCTTTGTAAAACAATTCAATCCCTACGGTTGCGTCGAACAGTCCATCCGGCTCATGCACGTCCGGAGTAGGGAAGTAGACTAACGGCGCGGGGCCGCTCAAGGTCAGTCCGCGAAAGCTTTCTTTCTCCGCGGGAGCTTCTTTCATTTTCACTCCGCCGTCCGTGAAAGGAAAATCTCGCGATTTATTTGTCTTCGCCGCTTCTACAAGCTGCAACTTTTCAATCGAAGCCGTATAGACCAGCAGCGTTCCGCTGTACATCGTGTCAACCTGCGCCGACACTTTCTTTCCATTAATTTCAAATCCATCGGCCACCACGATGGGTGGTCCTTCTTGTCCGAATTTGACCAGCGAGATTTTGCCGCACGCTCCCGTGCAATCGGCTGGCGCCGTCAGTACCTCCGAAATGCGCACCTTGCGCGCCACGAAATCGATTTGTAGGATGCGATCCTTAAAAGCTGTGTATGCCAGCGTTCCGTCGACGTGCGGCACCTGGTTCTGCGAGACCATGTCCGAGAGAACCATCGCCAAAGTCCCCACATTCGCAAGCTTTGCGCTGCCAACGCTTATTGAGGGAATCACTGTCTGATACATCCCCGGAGGCGCGCCCGGGGGTAAAGGCGCTGTCGGCTTCAACCCAGCCGCCTCCGCATAAGGCGCATCCAGAACAGAGTCGACGTTTCCGGTGTCAATTCCCATCTTCAAGTTCGGGCCGTTCCCGATCCGCGCTTCAATGCACGGCATGCCGTCGCAGTCCAGCAACGGCACCTCGGTCGCAAATTTCCGACCTCCTGCGCTCTGTGAATGAGCTGGCGTCACTCGCAAAGCTGTAAGGACAGCGAAACAGACGATGGGCAACAATTTTCGGGGCATGAGCAGTCCTCGCGAGCAAGAATCTGGATTTCTAGTTATTTGGAAAGCAACGAAAACCAAGGAGGTTTTTTGGTGGAGCCGATGGGATTCGAACCCACGACCTCCTCGATGCCATCGAGGCGCGCTCCCAACTGCGCCACGGCCCCACCGGGGTATACTCCAAAAGTTTATCACACCCCGCCGGGAACCTACCCGCCTCTTGCGCATCACACTATTCGTAAGTCGGATTCCGCATCCTTCTGGACGTGAAGCAACCCCGGCGTTATTCTGAAGCTCCTAAGTCTTAGGCTACTGCACAGATGGAAAGGAATTGGGAAGAAATGCAGCAAATCATCCGGAAACATTACAAGACATCCTTGACGCTGGCCACGTTTACGCTCGCGATTGTCTCAGCCGCGCCGTTCCTGTCGCTGCCGCTTGCCGCGCAGCAGACCGGTCCATTGCCGCCGCCCCCGAGCTACTCCGCACCCACTCCGACGCCCTTGCCGCAACCGCGCTCGAACCCAACAACCGCACCTCATCAGACAACCACAGAGTCTCCTCTTACAACCGATCCCCCCAAGATCCCCACCGATCAGATTATTCAAAAGTTCGCCGAACGCGAGCTCGAATTCAAAAAAGAACGCGACAATTACACTTACACGCAAACCTTCGTGATTCAAACCATTGACGAATATTCCGGACGCCCCGACGGCGAGTATCGCATGACCAGCGACATCGTTTTCACTCCTGCCGGCAAGCGCACGGAACATGTCACCGATGCTCCCGCTCCATCTCTACAGCGTATTCAGATGTCCCAACAGGATTTCGACGACCTCGAGCATGTGCAGCCGTTCGTCCTCACCACCGACGAAGTGCAGAAGTATGACGTCAAATATGCCGGCCAGCAGCAACTAGACGAAATCAATGCCTACGTCTTCGACGTTGCGCCGAAAAAAATGGAAAAAAATCAGCGCTACTTCCAGGGCCGCATCTGGGTCGACGAAAAAGACTTCGGCATCGTCAAAACTGACGGCAAAGCTGTCCCTGACATCAAAAAACATGGCCAGGAGAACGTCTTCCCGCGCTTCGAGACGTTCCGCGAAAACATCGAAGGCCACTTTTGGTTTCCGACCTACACGCACTCCGAGGACACGCTGCAATTCAGCAGCGGCGGCGTCCGCATTCGCATGACCGTCCGTTACGAGAATTACAAGCGGTTCGGATCCACGATAAAGATCGGCCCTGCCACCGAGGTCCCTAAGGAAAAGCCCTAGCGATTTCCTGAAAATGGGGTGACGAAAGCCCGCAGATGTTGTCTACTTACCGGGAGGACCCGCCCGTTTGCCCCCAGCCCGCATAATCGCTAAGCGCATTCTAATCGCTCTAGCCTTGGTCGTTGCGATCGTTTATTTGTGCGACTTCGCATCCGTTCGCGTGCGAATGATGCATGCGAAACCCGGCGACCCATTCGAAACAATCACGTCGCTTCGCATCCTCGCCATCGGCGAAAAGGGCGGCAAGACTGAATATGACGTCGATCCAGTTCAGCCCCAGCAAACCGGCGTGTGTGTCCACGCCTTGTTTCCGCACAATGGCGATCTTCCGTGCTGGTATCTCAAGAAAAAATTCGCGCAGCCCATTCCCATGGTCATTTTTCCCTTTGCAAAAAGTGGAAGTTGACCAACGAGTCCCGGCGCGGGGCAATCTCTTCCCGTTATCGCGATCTTCGTTTGCAGTTACTCGCGCTCCACAAAGCTGTCCTGCGGCTTGGCAGCATCCGCGGATTGCAATAACATAGTTGGCGGTTCCAGATAGGTTTTTTTTGTTGTCGTTCAACGGAGGCTCGTCACGAGCCATTTCTCTCGTGCGAAGTGGAGAGCGATGCGCCCAGGTCACAGAGTTTGTCTTGCCTTGTATTTGTTTGCCGGCGTTGCCTGGTGTCTGATGGCCCGCTCGGCTGTCGCGCATGCCATCCTTTTGGAATCGAGTCCGTCCATCAACACCACCGTCGCCGGCCCGTCCATCCCCGTCAAGCTGCGTTTCAATGTGCGCATCGACGCGACTCGTTCCCGTCTTACGCTGGTCAAGCCCGACGCCTCCACGCAATCTCTGGCGATCACCAAAGACGCCCCCGCGGACACCCTGGCATCGCAAGCCGAAGGTTTGTCGCCAGGCGAATACCGCATCCGCTGGCAAGTCCTGGCTTCCGACGGCCACATCACCCGCGGCGAAATCCCCTTCCTAGTCGCGCGCCCCTGAACCCCATCCATGGCCCGGCTCCTGCAAATCTTCGGCTTCCTCTCCGTCCTGTTCCGCGGCGGTACGCTGAGCTTTGCATCGCTTACGATCGGCGGCATCGTCTTTCTGAACTTCGTAGCGCGCGCCGCGAACTCGCAATCTGATGCCGTCAACCATGCCTGCCTTCGCTGGATTCGCCGCGCAGCCGTAGCGTTGGCCGTCATGCAAATGGCGTACATTCTTGCGAGCACTTTGATCCTCATGCAGTCTGCGGACATGACCCTCCGAGACGTCAGCGGCGCGAATTTCGTCCTGGCCGGCGTTCTGGCCATTGCTTCGGCGTTGATCATCGCCGCTCTCGCCGGCTCTCAGCATCCAAAAAATTATGCCGTCATGCTCTTACCCGCCGCTCTCATCCTCGTCTCCTCGGTGATGACCAGCCATGCCATGGCCCGCCTCGACTACCGCTTTCCACTCGCCATCGTAACGGCCCTCCATCAAGGCGCGACCGCCACCTGGCTCGGCGGCCTCTTTTATCTTCTTATCGCCATCCCGCGCTCCCCGGATAACCAGTTCGCCCGCCAACTCATCGCTTGTTTTTCAAAACTCGCGTTGATAAGCGTTGCGGTCCTCGCCGCCGCGGGATTCACGCTGAGCCTTGCCTACGTCGGCTCAATCCCCGCGATCTACGGCACTTCCTACGGCATCATGGTGGCCACAAAAGTCGCCCTCTTCGGCACCCTCTTGCTCCTCGGCGCCCTGAATTTTCAAATCGCCCGCTCTCCCTCAAGCGGCGCCGTAATCGCCAGCCTAAAACGCTTCGGCGAAGCCGAACTCGGCATCGGCATTACTGTGATTTTCACCGCCGCCTCGCTAACATCACTTCCGCCAGCAATGGATCTAAAATCGGACCGCGTTTCCACCCAGGAGATTGCAGCTCGTCTCGCGCCGCAAATCCCTCGCCTCGCCAGCCCGGCCATCCAGGACCTCCCTGAAGACATCTACGCCGCCGAAGTGAAAGCCTTCGACGCTGGCACACTCTCGTCCGCCTCGTTCGTTCCCGGTCAGGCCGGAACGCGCCCCAACACTCCTGCGGAAAAATCCTGGTCGGAATACAACCATCACTGGGCGGGCTTGATCGTTCTGGCGATCGGCCTCCTCGCTTTTCTCGCGCAGACGAAGCATTTCCCCTGGGCGCGAAATTGGCCCCTCCTCTTTCTTGGTCTCTCCCTGTTTCTTTTCTTGAGAAGCGATCCCGAGACGTGGCCACTTGGCCCCAACGGGTTTTGGGTCACGCTCCAGGATCCGGAAGTCCTTCTTCACCGCATCTTCGCGCTACTCGTCATGGGCCTTGCGATTTTTGAATGGCGCGTGCAAACCGGACGCGTCGCCGCTCGCGCTCGCCTGATTTTCCCCGCACTCGTCGCCGTCGCCAGCGCCCTGCTGCTCACCCACTCGCACAGCCTCGGCAACATAAAAGAAGAAGTTCTCGCCGAGCTGAGCCACGCGCCTCTGGCGGTCTTGGGAGTCGTGGCAGGCTGGTCGCGTTGGCTCGAGCTTCGCCTACCTGCAGAAAACAAAGCCCGCGACAGAATGGCATGGCTCTGGCCCACCTGCCTGGTTCTCATCGGTCTTCTTCTTTTGAATTACCGCGAAATGTAATTGTCCTGCGCGGTCTGGAATCGCATGTAGCTCTTCGCTCAATCGTTCAGTGCGCCTCTTCCGTTCGAAACTCGCCCTCCCACCGCGACACCACTACGCACGCCAAACAATTGCCAAGCACATTCACCGCGGTCCGTCCCATGTCCATCAACTGGTCGATCCCGAACAGCAAAAACAACGGTTCCGTCGGCAAGTGAAACGAGGTCGCTGCAGCCAGAACAATCACGAGCGAAGCCCTCGCCACGCCAGCCGTCCCTTTGCTGCTGATCAACAAAGTCAGCATCATCACGGTTTGTTGTCCGATGGACAGATGAATCCCCGCCGCCTGCGCCACAAAAATCAGCGCCAGCGCCTGATAGAGACTCGATCCGCCCAAATTGAAGCTGTAACCGGTAGGGAGCACAAATGCCACCGTTTCGCGTGGCACTCCAAACGCTTCCATCTCTTCCATCGCGCGCGGCAAAGCCGCTTCTGAACTTGCCGTCGCAAACGCAATCGTTACCGGCTCGGTAACCGCACGCAAAAATTCCTTCAACGGCGTCTTCACCAGCAAAGCAATTGGCAGCAAAACGCCCACTATGAAAACGATCAGCGCCACGTACATCGTCGCTAGCAATTTCAAAAGCGGCAAAAGCACTCCCAGCCCCAAATGTCCCACGGTGTAAGCAATAGCCCCAAAAACACCGATCGGCGCCGCGTACATCACCAAATTCGTAAACTTGAACATCGTCACCGAAAGGCCCTCCGCAAACGCCAGCATCGGCCGCCGCTTCGGCTCCGGGACTAAAGCTAACGCCATCGCGAACAAGATGCTGAACACCACCACCTGCAATACCTGTCCCTCCGCCACGGATTTTGCAATGTTTTCCGGAAAAATATCGGTAATAAGTTGCGCCGCTGTATGCGGCACAGCATTCAGCGGCGCTGCCTCCGCCACGGGCGGCAAATGTACACCCTCTCCCGCGCGGCTGATATTGATGGCCGCAAAACCAATCACCAGCGTAATCACCGAAACAATCTCA
>DATDHE010000145.1:0-18706 GCA_036521695.1 Candidatus Acidiferrum sp.
AAAGGCAGATCGCCGATCAAGCTCACGCCCTTGGCATGGGCATGCTCCTTGAGTTGATCGGCCTGGCGGAACAGCAGGAATTGCGCGAAGCGAACCTGATCAATTTGACTTGCTAACTCTCGCCGTGCCTCGGCGAGAGCACTCGGTCTGCGTCGAACCAACTCTGCTGGCCACTCCAGATAATAAGCTTGGCGATACTTTTCTTTCAGTGCCCGGAACAGCGCGTAGTCTTCCAGCCAATGCGCTTGCCTAGCGCAGAACTCGTCGTAGGCAGGTCGCAGGTCCTTGTCTCTGGGCTCCCCGGCTTTGAAATCTGCCCACGCTGATTCGAGCAACCGCCGTTTGAACGCAATGACGGATATGTAATCAACCGCGTCCGCGGAAAACCGAGATGCACTCTTGCTCGCCTCTAACAGCCCGTCCGAAATGAGAGAACCAGGACTGATCAGCAGCTCGTTGCCGGCAAACGACGACATTGATTGATAGGGCGAGTTTCCGTAACCAGTCGGACCCAGCGGGAGCGCCTGCCACCACCGCTGGCCAGCAGCGTGGAGACGATCAATCCACGAGAGCGCGGACGATCCCAAATCGCCGATGCCATACGACGAAGGCAGAGACGTGACGTGCAGCAGCAAGCCCGAAGCGCGATATTCGAGCGGAAACGGCGGAACATTCGTGAGCCCGCTGTTGGCGCTCATGGCCGGACTCCCTGCTCGGGAACGACTGCGGACGAACCCAGCGCATTATTCACCATCTCCTCCGCCTCGCTAAGGATCGCGTTCAGATGGGTCTGGCTCTTGAAACTCTCGGCGTAGATCTTATAAATGTTCTCGGTACCGGAAGGTCGCGCTGCGAACCAACCGCTCTCCGCTACAACTTTCAAACCGCCGATTGGGGCATTGTTGCCCGGGGCTTTGGTCAGCTTGGCGGTGATTGGCTCGCCCGCCAGGGCTGAGTCTTTTACCGCGTCCGGGGTGAGTTTTTCCAACTTTGCTTTCTGCTCGGTTGTAGCGGGCGCATCGATGCGCGTATAGTACGGGATGCCGAACTCCGCCGTCAGTTCGCGGTAATGTTCTCCCGGATTCTTGCCAGTGCGCGCGGTAATCTCCGCCGCCAGCAAGTCCATGATCGGCCCGTCCTTGTCGGTCGTCCATACTGTACCGTCAAGACGAAGAAAGCTCGCTCCCGCGCTTTCTTCTCCGCCGAAACAGTACGAGCCATCGACCAGGCCCGGCACAAACCACTTGAAACCCACCGGCACTTCGCGGAGCTTGCGGCCGAGTTTTTTGACGACCCGGTCAATCATGCTGCTGCTCACCAGCGTCTTTCCCACCGCAACTGTGTTAGGCCACTGGGGCCGGTGTTTGAGCAAATAGCGGACGGCAACGGCAAGGTAATGATTCGGGTTCATCAAGCCCGCAAACGGAGTTACGATCCCGTGCCGATCAGCGTCGGTATCGTTCCCGAAAGCCACCTGGTACTGATCTTTCAGCCCGACCAGCCTGGCCATCGCATAGGGACTCGAACAGTCCATGCGAATTTTGCCGTCGTGGTCAACGGTCATAAACGAAAATGTCGGGTCGACTATTTTATTGGTGACGACGATGTCCAGCCCGTAAATCGAGTTGATCGGTTCCCAATACGGCAGCGAGGATCCTCCTAATGGGTCAACGCCAAGTTTAAGGTGGGCGCCGCGAATCGCATCCATGTCAACGACATTTTTGAGATCACGAACATACGGCAGGACGAAATCTTCCTGGTGAGTGGTCGGGGACCGGATCGCCTTAGCAAACGGAATTCGCTTGACCCCTGCATTCTCTGCTCGCAACAATTCGTTCGCGCGATTCTCTACCCAGCGAGTCACGTCGGTATCAGCCGGGCCGCCGTTGGGCGGGTTGTACTTGAAGCCTCCATCCTCTGGCGGATTGTGCGACGGCGTAATCACGATGCCGTCGGCTAGATGATCCTGGCGGCTGCGGTTGTAAACCAGAATCGCTCGCGAGATAACCGGCGTCGGAGTTATCCCGTCGTCTTGCTGAATGATCGTGTCCACGTTGTTTGCCGCCAGCACCTCGAGGGCGGTGCGCTGCGCGGGCTCCGAGACGGCGTGGGTGTCTTTCCCCATATAGAGCGGGCCGTCGGTGCCCTGCTGGTGCCGATATTCGCAGATCGCCTGGGTAATTGCGAGGATGTGCGCTTCGTTAAATGTGCCGCGCAGGGGCGAGCCACGGTGTCCGCTGGTGCCGAAGCTGACTAGCTGGTTTGGATCATCCAAGTCGGGACGCCGCTCGAAATATTCGTTCTCCAGGCGAGCCACGTCCACCAGCAACTCCTTCGGCGCTGGTTTGCCTGCCAGCGGCGAAATGTTAGGTTCACCTGTCAGCGACTGTGGTTCTAGAGTATTAGGCATGGTTCCACCTTCCAAATCTCGCTTGCGTATTCCGCAATCGAGCGATCGCTCGAAAACTTCCCAGAGCTGGCGACGTTCAAGATTGCTTTCTGCGCCCATGCGCCGGGTTCGGCATAGAGCGTGCCGAGCCGTTCCTGTGCCTGGCAATACGAGGTCAGGTCCGCCAGATGCATATAGTGATCGCCCTGGGTCAGAAGCATATCGCGCAAGGGAGCGAATACTCCTGGTTCATTGCGGCTGAAGTAGTCAGAGAAAACGAGGTCCAGCGCAGCTCGAGTCTCGGGTTCATTTTCATAGTGCCAATGCGGGTTGTACCAGGCGCGGCTGTTCTCGACTTGCTCCACGGTGAGCCCGAACAGGAACATGTTCTCTTCTCCGGCTTCCTCCGCCATTTCGATGGTCGCACCGTCGCGCGTTCCGACCGTTAAGGCTCCGTTCATCATAAATTTCATGTTACTCGTTCCGCTGGCCTCGTAGCCGGCCGTTGAGATCTGGTTGGAGACATCGGTGGCCGGGATGAGGCGTTCAGCCAACGAAACGTTGTACTCGGGGAGAAAGACGACGTTGAGCCGGCCGCGCGCTGCCGGGTCGCCATCAATCGTGCCCGCCAGGTTGTTGATGAACTTTATGATGAGTTTGGCCAGCTTGTAAGCTGGCGCCGCTTTACCCGCGAAGAAGAATGTACGCGGTACCATTTTCATACTGGGATTTTCCCGCAGCCGGTTATAAACAATCACAATCCGCAGCGCGTTCATCAATTGCCTTTTATATTCATGAATACGCTTGATGTGGCAGTCAAAGACGGTATCCGGGTCCACGACACGCCCCGACGTTGACTTGAGCCAATTGGCAAACTGCACTTTGGCCTCTCGCTTTGACTTCAGGAACCGTTCGCGAGCATTGGCGTCCTCCGCGAACGGCTTGAGCTGTTTAAGTTGGGTCAGATCCGTAATCCAGCGATCTCCGATGACTTGCGTGATTTCGCGGGCCAGCGCGGGATTGGCCTCGAGCAACCAGCGCCGGGGCGTCACTCCGTTTGTCTTGTTGCTAAAACGCTCGGGAAACATTTCCGCTAGATCCTTGACCGTCGTGGTTCGCAGTAGCTTGGAGTGGACAGCAGACACTCCGTTGGTGCTATGCGAGCCAACAATGGCAAGGTTGGCCATCCGGATTTTGCGCGGGCTGACCTCTTCCACCAGGCTCATGCGCTGCACGCGCCCCTCGTCGCCCGGGAAGCGGACCCGAACTTCATCGAGGAGCCGACGGTTAATCTCGTAGATGAGCTCCAGGTGCCGAGGAAGCAGTGTCTCAAACCACGCCACTGGCCATTTCTCCAGAGCCTCAGGCAGTAAGGTATGATTTGTGTACCCTAGCGTCCTCTTCGTCAGGTCCCAGGCCTGGTCCCATCCCAAGTGCACATCGTCGAGCAAGATTCGCATCAGTTCAGGGACCGACATGGAAGGATGCGTGTCGTTGAGTTGAATCGCGGCTTTCTCCGGAAACTTTTCCCAATCCGAGTTGTGGCGCTGGAAACGGCGCACCAGGTCGGCCATGGAACACGCGACCAGGAAATACTCCTGCAGAAAGCGCAGCCCCTGCCCCTTCGTCGTAGAATCGTCAGGATACAGCACGCGGGTAAGCGACTCCGCTTGGAGAGTTTCGCCGAGCGCGCCCACGAAGTCTCCGGTGCCAAACTTCTCAAAATCGAAATAATCGGGCGCCGCCGCGGCCCAGAGCCGGAGTGTGTTGATCGTCTTTCCACCATAGCCCACCACGGGACGATCAAACGGGATACCGATCAGGCTTGACGGTCGGTCGGGGATGACTTGAAAATTACCCTCTTGCAGCTTGAATGAGACGTTCAGCCTGATTTCCACCTTCTCGTGAAGCCGGGCAATCTCCCAGGGATCGCCGTAGCGGAGCCAGTTGTCGGGATTCTCTTTTTGCCAGCCATTTACGATCGATTGCTTGAACATGCCGTACTCATAGCGGAGACCATAGCCGGTGCCCGGGAGTCGCATGGTCGCCATCGAGTCGAGAAAGCACGCGGCGAGGCGGCCCAAGCCGCCGTTGCCCAGCCCCGCATCGGGTTCCTGCTCAATCAATTCCAGCCAGTCGATACCATGTTCTTGCGCTGCATCCGGCAAAAGCGGATCTAGCAACAGGTTGGTTATGTTGTTGGCCAACGAACGTCCGATGAGAAACTCCATGGACAGGTAATAGATGCGTTTGGCATTCTCTCGCTCATAAGTGTTCTTGGTCAGCACCCAACGCTGAGCGAGAATGTCTCGCACGGAAAGGGAGAACGCCTCAAAGCGTTCACGCGCACTCGCTACTGTGGGATCGATCGCTCTATCAAAAACCAGGTGCCGTTCATAAAAGGCGTTTTCCGTCCCGATAAACGGCATCGCGCCGTACCCGTACTGTTGCAGAACATCTGAAACATTACTAGCGTTGGTGGTCAGGGGAACGACTTTTGCGGAACTCGGGCGCGCCATGGGATTAGTGCTCATAAGATGGTCCTTAGTTTTCTAGGATGTGGAACCGTTCGTGTTCAATGTTCAAAGCTACACCACTCAAGAGTACAGATCCTCGTCTGGCCCGAGCTCAATTCCTGACGCTAAAAGGTACGGAGGCGTGGCCTTTTCGGCCGCGAACCAATCAATTTCCGGTGACCCAAGCGGACTGCCTCCTTTTTCCCAGTGCTGGTACGCGAGTTTTTGCACCAGTTGATGACGATCCTCGCCATAAAGATCGGTCAGTGGCTTGGACTGTTTCACGCGGTCTTCGCTTCTGGGCTGTTCAGTCATCGGAACCTAGTTTGCTCTTCGGCCCAAAAGCGCCAATGCGATGACCTACAGCGTTACGCGGTGATGAGTTGATGTTGATGGTCCATACGCTCACATGATTGCTTCCGTTGACTTAATGCGACGAAAACCTGCGACTCTTGTCAAGTTTCCATCTTCGAGGTGAAATCGAGCATGTTACTAGAGACAACGTCGAAATCCCTTGCCTCGCGGAGTCCAGGAGTACTCAGATCCCAGTCTGGGCGGATTTCACTCGTTACGGCGCGCAGGTCGTGCCGAAGATCGACGACCGACGGACGGCCCCAGAACCAGTAGCCGTTATAGATGCTGTAGATTCCGAGGCCCGGCTTGAGCACGAGCGTATGCGGGATCATCGGATTGTGCTCGGGTCGGTATACTCCTGGATGTCGAGATCCTTCTGAATGGTTCGAAACTCCGGGAGCGTGTGGTGGTCGTCGGTAGCAATCGTGGCGATCTGCGTGTACGCCACCGCAATCTTGGGATAAAACGCGGCGAGTTCCAAATGCTGCTGGTGCTCCTTTGGGCAATAGTGGCCGCGCGCAAGCGCAAGGATTAGCGGATCATCGCCCTGTAGCTCGCTGAGCTTCCGCACTTTGCCCGTATGATCGGGCAGTTCGTAGTCGGGGAAAATGAGTCCGGGCACGATATCAGAACGCATGATTGGACTCCTCCCGTTTCTCTCAAAGATCCAGAGTGACACCCGCGTTTGGCTGGCAACAGCATACGAGTACGTTCCCGGGAACTGGCCTCTCCAGCGGCTCAGGGTTATAAATAATCGATCCGCCAATCAGACCAGTCATGCAAGTATGACAGACTCCAGTCCGGCACGACCATCTGACCGGAACGTCGCACGCTTCCGCCAGTTCAAGCAAACTGGCAAACTTACGATCCCAAGCGGCCGTAATCCCGCTACGCGCGAATGAGACTGGAGGGCCAGACCCGGGCGGTCCTTGTGGTGGGTGAGGAGTATGATCAACGTGCGCCATACCAGGGGCAATAGCCTCAAGAGAACCGAAGATTTCCGTGTGCACATTCTCAGCGAGCACACCCCAGGTTCGCAGCCCATCGCGCATGTTCTGCAAGAAGGAAGAGGGGCCACACAGATAGAAGTCACTACCCTGTGACACGCCAATTCTCTCTAGCAAAGCTGTGTCAATGTGCCCGGGAGCATCGAAGTTTGCCCCGAGTTGGTCCATTGCAGCGGGCCTACTGTACATGATGTATCCTCGTCCGCGAGAGAGCTGTTTCAGTAATGAACGCGATTCTTCCGCAAATGGATGGTCGACGCGATTGCGCGCTCCATAGATCCACCAGATCTCTCGTTGCGATCTTTCAGCGGCGAGTGAGTGCAGCATCGACATCACGGGCGTTGCGCCCACTCCAGCGCTCAGCAGAACCACAGGACTCTGGCTGGGACGCAGAATAAAGCTTCCGCGCGGCGCACTAACATCCAATAGATCGCCTTCTCGCGCACGGTTGCACAGAAATGAACTTCCAATGCCATTCAATTCGTTTTTGACGCTGATGCGGAAACGATCAGCTCCGGGCAGATCAGACAACGAATAGCTGCGAAGAACGGGCGATTTGCCCGGATCGACATGCAAGCGCAAAACAACAAATTGACCCGCCTGGAAGAGAGGAAGACGCTGCCCATCGATTGGCGACAGAATGAAGGAAGTTACGCTATCGCTTTCCTTATGAACATTCGCGATTCGCATCTGTCGAAAGCCGGACCATGCTGGTGCTTGTTCCTCATAGGCGAGTCCCGGATTCCCCACCGTAGTTTTGGAGCTCAAGTTTTGTTGGAGCATTGCTTGGAACGAACTCTGCCAACCCTTGCTAAGTGCAGGAATCCGTAGCGCTCTTTCCAATTGTTCGCGAGAATGTCCTGGCAAATACAGGAGGGCGTCAACCTCGGCCACGCTGATTCGCTCTGGACCGTCGGTAATTTTTACAATGTCCGCGCCCGCCCCAACTTCTCCTTCCTGCAACACGCGAAAGTAGAATCCTGGTCTGTGATGCGCTACGAGCAGGGCTGCCATCCGAGGTTCATTCATGCGAATGCCGACGCGGTAGCACGTTACGCGCGGCTGTGTCACTTCAAATATCGCTTCACCAATGCGGTATCGATCGCCGATGCACACCTCGTCATCAGGAAGTCCCTCGACGGTGAAGTTTTCTCCGAACTGGCCGAAAGTAAAATCGTTGCGACCCAAAAAGCGCTCCCAGTAGTGGTAAGAATCCATCTGGTAGACGAATACGGCGCGCTGCTCCCCTCCGTGACCCGCCAGATCGGCTTGCGCATCGCCTTGAATATCGAGTCTGCGCACCATTTGTCGTCCCTCAACTGGACTTTTCCAGATCGCGGTACGGACAGTCCTACCGTTCCATGTCACGTCGCGTGGGAGACCGACATTTACTGAAAGCAATCTGGGCATTCATACCTCGTCGAAGTCCAGCGTCTGGCCAGAATGCTTGCTAAGCAAGCACGCTGAACTCAGGGTTCGCGATAGGGACCTTCTTCTGGCTCCAGGCGGACACTCAAGAGCGAGAACTGCTCTTGCGAATCCCGCACACCCAAAGCACTTTCCGCCGCGTACCAATCAATTTCAGGCGAACCGAGCGGGCGGCCCCTGCGCTCCCACAATTCGTAGGCGAGCTTTGCAATCTCATCGTGCCTGTATGCCTTCGTCATTTGATCCTCCTGGTCACATGCCAGCGAGACCCAATGGGGCTTTGAAGCCCCCGCACACGAGTTCGGAGAAATACGTCCGCAACGTCCCCATCGCAACGCGCTGATGATCCCGGCGGATCACCTCAGTAACTTGCCGGCGAGCCAGTAATCGACACTGAACTTTCCCGGACCAGAGCAGATCAGCCAGATAAAGAAGAGCACGTACAGGACTTCTGGAAGATAGAGAAAATCGTCGAGCCAGTTAAGAGGCGAAAGTCCTTTAGGCATGGTGGAAAGCGAGCTGGTCAGGGTGGCGACAATCATATCGATCAATAAACCCACGCAGGCCGGGCTCGAAAGAAACCCCACGGTCACCAAGGATCCGCAAACGAACTCGACACCCGATACGAAATAAGCCAACAGGCGGGGAAACGGGGCTTTGGCCTTAACGAGCGTATCGTAAACGGGTTTCGTGCCGCCGGCGACAAACAATTTGTTTGCCCCGGAGATGGCGAAGAACAGCCCGAGCGAAACGCGTACCAGCAGGATGGCATATTGTTCCAAATCACTGCTACCCAGCAGCGCAAACTGGACCAACCGTTTCCAATCCATCTCTTGTACCTCCATCGGAGGATGTGCTGTAACGAACCCCCAAATCATACAGCTCTCCGGTAACTGCGTTAGGACTTAGCGGGTCTCTGGCGTTAATCTCTGCTCTCGACAATTATGCTGCAAACCGCAAATGGCGGTATCGTTAGCGAATTCTCGCGCCTCGAGATTATGTGTCCATCCGTTCGACCCATTGAGCGCGCGATGCGGAAGCCACGAATGGATCCGCAAAGTACTGTGTTTCCCGCGCAACCTTGTCGCCCCTGAACTCCATGATGCTCACGGTGTAGGACGGCTTGCCGTCATATGTCAGGATGAATTCGGTGACCCAAAGATCACCGCCGCCAATGATCCGTCGGATAGAAAACCGCTTCTTGCTCGGCTGACTAGCGCGTTGGTTCTGTATGTTGCGCCGACCGCGGGTTCGCTCGCCTGACTGCGGGTATTCCAGCACCGCGTCCTCGTGATAGATGCGGTGCTCCGTTTCAAAATCGTTGGCATCGGACGCCGCCCAATGCTGATCCAGTGCCGCACGGATCTGTTGATCTCGCACTCCAGAGGACTGCTTCTTCTCTTGTTGATCGTCCATCTTGAGCCTCCAATTTGACAAGAAGCTAACTAACGGTATTTCCTGAAATTCTGCCGCGGTCTCCCTTGTCAACCAAGCTTCACGGCCGAGTCGATGGACCGCCGTCTTTGGATGGTTGCGGCGGCTTGCAATGCTCCGAAGGCGCTAGTTTTGCCTTTCCGGTATAGGTTGCTGGTGAGTGGTGCCCGAAGGCGTGGGGCGAGTCTCTAAGCTGGACGCACATGGGCATCACAACCTCGTCGAGACTACGACAGCCGCCAGATACATTGCCCGGTCAGGTCATTTATTCCGAATCCTCATTCACTGGTTCGATCAAGGGTTCAACGTTCCACAAAGGGTAGGGTAATCCCGCGAGCCGATTGATCACCAAAGCCTGAGCAACGAGCAAGAACACCGCCACTTCGATGATGACTAGTTCACGCGGTTTCGAAATAATTCCGAGAGAAATAATCAATGTGGTAGCGCCAGCGGGCGGGTGGCTAATCCCGAGAAGAACCATCAATGCTCCTGTGGCCGACAGCGAGAGTGCCGCCGCCAAGATTTTTGGCCAGAAGATACCTGGATGCACACCGAACGGCAGCGCCCCGGCACCTGTGACAACGAACGCCCCATAGCCGCAGATTATTCCGATGGCGTGACCGAAAATAGTGTTTCGTGGGCTGCACGTTTTTGCCAGTGGCGAGAAGAACAGAAGATAAGCGGTAGGCCCGAGCGATGGAAACACAAATGGATTGCGGCTCACGAGCGCCAATAGCGCCAGTAAACCAATGGTGACGAAGCCATTCACAAACACGTAGAGCGATCGCACGAGTCGAGGGGGAAAATGATGGAGCAGCCAATCCAGCCGAAGCCGTCGGAGCAAGGAGAGAATGTGATCAGGCCCTGTGCGCTCTTGGCCGATTGAATCGAGCTTCCGCATCAAATATTGGGCAGCAGGTCGAAATATTCGTCGTCCTCGTTTTTGCCGCCTTCTCCTTTGCCAAGCACCTTCTCCGACTCGATGAACTCGATACGCTCGATCCATTTGACCATCTTATAGCCAAGTTGGTTTTCGACTCGCAGCCGCAGGGGCGCTCCATACACCTGCGGAAGCCGGTGTCCGTTCATCCGCGAGGCCAATAGGCATTGCGGCTTCAGCACATTCTCTAGACTTTGTGTGTCGTAATAGGGGCCGCCGTAGAGAGCTTCGCCAAAGGAGAAAAAGGCGACGACTCTCGCTACCGGTCTTGGCTGCACCAATTCGATGAGCCGCTTCATGGGAATACCGCCCCACTTCGCGACACCGCTCCACCCCTGTATGCAATGATGCATCGTGATGTGTTCGGTCTCACCCAACCGCTCAAGATCGGCGAGGGAAAGCTCGATCGGCCTTTCGACGAGGCCCCCCACCTTGAGCCGGAAACTCTCGAAGTCGGCTTCCGCCAGGCACTTCCAATCGTCCCGGACCGGCATTTTCCCGTTTGGCCAAAAGTACGGCGAGATTTCCTGCTCGGTATACTTCTGCTGCGGAGTCAGGCGATTCAACGTAAGAAGCTGCATCGGATAGGTCACGGACTTGAGCGCATGCTGCAATCCGCGCGGGCGGTGCCACGAGATGTAGTGCGCCACGATCCACGAAAGGACGACCACGCCTAGGCCCACAAACCCCAGATACATGCCCAGATGCCCCTGATCATTTGTACCGAGCACAATGTGATTCATATTGCGCGCGAATCCGGTCATCACAATCAACGTGACGTGCACGACGAGGAATGCAAGGAAGCTGAACATGGTCAGGAAGTGGATCGATCTGGCCGATTGCCTGCCGCCAAAGATCCGCGCATACCAGGGGAAGCGATTCACTACGGCGGGCGACATGGCGATCCCTGTAAGAATCGCCAAGGGGCCAAAGACAAAGACGACCGTGAAATAGGCGATCTGTTGCAATGCGTTGTAACCGTAAAACCCGTTCGGTTCTGCGGGCAGATGAAATGTTGCGTAGTGCACCCACGTGTTCCAAGCCTGCAGGAGGACGAGCGGCGAAGCGGGCACAATACGCCGCCACTGCTCTGTATCGAAGAGCATGATGACAAAGAGAATGCCAGTGATAATGAAACCGTGAACGTCGATGAAGTGCCAAACCCGTGCAATACCAATTGTGTGACGGTAGCCCGGCGTCCCGACTAACGGCGAAATATAACGGGCGTCGTCTTTCGCGGTCCAGAGTCGATCACGTGGGATTTTTAGCGGAGTAAGCCGGATCCATTCGCTCCCCGGCGTGCAGCCATCATTGAAATACAGACGAGGATGATCCATCAGGATGGACAGACCGCTGCGAATCAGCATCATCACAAAAAGGAAATTAAAGAAGTGACAGTAACGCACCCAGACCGGAAACCCGTGCGGCCCGGCGAAGTTGTTGGGATATATCTGAGGAACGGCGGGAACCTGAGGCAGCCCGGCCACGGCGACTTCGATCCAAGAAGCCGCAATTGCAGAAAGGATCGCGAGACCGATTCCGATCAGGATGGAAGGTCGAATCCAGATGCGAAATCGGCGATCAGGCGGATAGTGGACGGCTCTGTGCGCCGGATCGAACGAGATCATATTGCCTCCGCGAACTGCCCGGTCAAACTTCAGTTAGCGTCTTCCGACCAAGCGATGGTCAGGAGAAATGCGCTATCCTCCAGAGCTTCCACATCGTGCGGAAGCGCGCGTTCCAAGGCCAGCATGTGTCCGGCAGGCAGATCAATCGCCTTCTCCTGCACATGCATTCGGATGTGGCCCGCGATGGCCTGGACAGAAATTCGACCGGCTGCTTTGTGTTCGTGAAGGCGCGCATTCGATTTCAAGGCTGTTAATACCACCCGAAAATCAGGATGCTTCACAAGTGTTTTTGAATTCCGTCCACCCTGCCACGCATTTTCGCTACGCAATCGTGCGACCTCAGCATTTAGGTCAAACGAAAGGATTGGACTTTAGAGCGGTCCCGGCGAACGAATAGCGGCAGAACTGGCGGTTTGTTTCAGACTATCGCTCATGACTTACTCCCCTTTCGAAATAGCCACATGAAGGTACCTAGTTTATCCCCACGACGAAGGGTTGTTTCTGCACGTGACTCGGCTCTAGAATGAACGTGCCAAAAATATTCATGGCGAAGGCCGTGATCCCCGCCAATTCAAGCAGCGCCGAGACCGGCAATACGGACCACGCCCAATTGGCATATCGCTGATATGCGAGAACCTCGCTGGAAACGCGGAAGGTACATCCGATTGTGAGGAGTGCGAGTCCAGCAAACATCAGCCCGGTACTCCACAATAGCCGCATTCCCGCAAACGCAGGCAGAACGCGCTGCCCTACGCCAAAGACCCGTTGCGTCCAAGCCCAATATCATGACGGGGGAGACGCACTCAAGTACCACAAGGAAGAAATGGCCAATACCACAAAGAAAAGATTGGCCGCAAGACTCTGCCGTTCGCTCGCCGTTTCTCTTATTTGACACTTCTCACCGCGTCACTTCTTTTGCGCGCCTGCTGTTCTTCCTACGTCCGATGTCGAGACCACAACCTGCTCGCCATCCTCCAGGGAATCGGGAGGGTTAATGACAATGGTATCTTCCAGTGAGACGCCTTGGAGTATTTCGACGCTGTTGCCAAAATCGCGGCCAATCATGAGTTTTTTCAAGGTAAGCCGGCTGTCAGCGCCGACGGTGGCCACCATAGTTCCTTCAGGGCGGAACAGCAGCGCGTTGATGGGAAGCGCGAGTCGCCGTCCCGATTGTTTGAAGTCAAAATACACTTGGGCATATTCGCCTTGAAGCAAGGTTCCAGAGTGGTTAGGCACGTCCACTTCGGTAAGCAGAGTCCGGGTAGCCGGGTCAACCGCATCCGCCGTTCTCACGACCTCACCGCAGAACTTACGATCGGGAAACTCGCTCAATTCCAGACAGGCCTTTAAGCCGGCGCGCATCGAGGGGGCGTAGGACTGGGGCACCGAGACGTACACGCGGAGCGGATCCGTCTTCGCCAGATCAAACATCACCTTCGACCCAGCCCCCGCGTTAATTAGCGTGCCGATGTCTACGTTGCGCTGCGTGATTACGCCGGAGAACGGCGCATATACACGCTTGAATGATTCCAGCTCCTGAAGCCGCTTTACATTGGCTTCCGCCGAATTTACCATAGCCTGCTTGGCCGCATAGTCTGCAGTATAGTTATCCACTTCCTGTTTGGAGACCGCATCGTTTTTGAGCAGCCCCTGATAGCGCTTGGCGGTTTCGCCGGCCAACTCGAGGTTCGCCTCCGCAGTGGCTAGGTCGGCCTTAGCCTGCGCCAGCTGCGCATCTACTTCCGGAGTTTCAATCTCTGCGAGCAACTCGCCGCTGGCAACGTGGCTGCCGATATCCTTGTACCATTTCTTGAGATACCCGTTCGTCCGCGCGTAAATTGGCGACTCCACGTAGGAGTTGATATTTCCCGGCAGCACTATTTGACCGTCCGAGTTTATCGGAGTCGCGTGGATCACCTGGACGTAAACTGCCTTCATTCGTTCCGTTTGTTGTGCCAAGACGCGGCGCTCCGTGCGCCGCTGAAGCAGGACGTAGGCGCCGACTATCAAGAACGCAAGGAAGAGCAAGGAAAACCATCCCAACAGCCGGCCGCCCCCTCCTGGCGGGCCGTGGGAATCATCGCTGTGCTGCGAAGCACTGTGGGAATCGGCAAGGGTATCCGTCATTTTTCCCCGATTTGTAGTCTCTCTCAAGAAAACTATTGTTCCGCCATTGCCGCAACTGTCCTTGGGTGATGGCGGCGATGGACAAGCGAGAAGACGCAAGGCACAAAGAACAATGTAGCAAAAGTGGCCAAGATCAGTCCGCCGATAACCGCGCGGCCCAGCGGAGCGTTTTGCTCACCACCCTCTCCCAATCCCAGCGACATCGGGAGCATTCCGATAATCATGGCGAGCGCCGTCATTAAGACCGGGCGCATACGGACATATCCCGCTTCCAACGCCGCCTGAGCTGAGGTAAGACCTTCGCGCAAACGCTCTCGCGCGAATGACACCATAAGAATGCTGTTGGACGTGGCCACCCCGATTGACATGATCATCCCAGTGAGCGACGGCACGCTCAGCGTTGTGTGCGTAACCAGGAGCATCCAGAAAATCCCCGCCATTGCTCCGGGCAGCGCCGTGATGATGATGAACGGATCCATCCACGACTGGAAATTCACAACGATCAGCATATAGACCAATACAATGGCGACCGCGACCCCAGCCGCCAAGCCAGCGAACGACGAGCTCATCGCGGCCACTTGCCCCCGTCGCTCGAGCTGCGTGCCTCGAGGCAGCTTCTTCTCAAAATCTTTCAGAACCTTCTGTATATCTGTATCCACACCACCGAGGTCTCGCCCCTCCACCGAAGCATACACGTCAATCATCGGCTGGTTGTTGTAGTGCGTAATTAGAGCGGGCTCGACATTCACGCTCAACCGGGCCAGATTGCTCAACATTTGCGGCGTCGTTGTAGCCGAAGAAGAGATCGGGATGTTCTCGAGTGTCTGGATGGAATCTACCTTGTACTGCGGCACTTGCACCGCCACATTGTATTCGAAGCCACTCCTCGGGTTGACCCAGAACGAAGGGCTGGTTTGGAAGCTCGAACTCAGCGTCAGCAAAAGGCTATTGGCCACATTTTGCTGGGTGAGACCCACGGAGAGTGCCCGCGTCCGGTCCACATCCAGGAATAGGGCCGGATTTGAGAACAACTGCTGCACGTGGGTGTCAACCGCACCGGGGATGCCTTTCACGCGGCCGGTAATCTGTTGTGCCAGCCGGTAATTCGCTTGCTGGTTTGGTCCTATGAGCTGGATATCGATCGGCGCGGGCACGCCGAAGTTCAGAATCTGGCTCACGATGTCGGCTGGCTGAAAAAAGAACTCCGTTCCCGGGAACTCCTTTCCCAACCGCTCCCGCAGTTGGTCTACATAATACCCGGTACTCATCTTGCGCTCTGGCTTGAGGCCGATAAGGATTTCCGCGTCAGACTCGCCAATCACGCCGGAATTGCTATAGGTCGTGTTGATGGTGCTGTTGAACAAGCCAATATTGTCCAGAACATTCGCCAAGTCTTCGGGAGGAATGACCCGCCGGATCGAACCATCTACGCGGTCGCTTTCCCGGGCTGTTTCCTCGACGCGCTGACCCGCGCGGGCGCGCATATGGAGCCGGATCAACCCGGCATCCACAGACGGGAAGAAATCGCGCCCCAGCACAAGAGCTATGGGTGCCGAGGCCGCGCAAAACACCAGAAACAAGGCCATAAACATCCACGCGTGACCCAGACACAAGCTCAAAGCCGCCCGGTAGCGTTCGCGCATTGCCGCGAACCCTCGTGCGAATCCGCGCTGGATGCGGGAAAAAACATCTCTGCCCAGGGCGTGCTCCTCGCCATGATGGCCTCGGAGCAGGTACATCGCCATGGTTGGCACCAGGGTCCGCGAAAGCAGATAGGAGGCCAACATGGCAAAGACCACGGCTTCAGCGAGGGGCACGAATAGAAACTTCGCCACACCGGTGAGGAAAAACATCGGAACAAAGACGATGCAAATCGAAAGCGTAGATACCAGCGCCGGCACCGCGATCTGTTGCGCTCCGTCCAGGATGGCCTGCACCGTTTCCTTGCCCATCGCCAGGTTACGGTTGATGTTTTCGATTTCGACGGTGGCGTCATCCACCAGGATGCCCACGGCTAGGGCCAGGCCGCCTAAAGTCATAATGTTAATTGTTTCATGCATTATGCTGAGCACGGTGAGCGAGACCAGAACCGAGAGCGGGATGGAAATGGCGATAATCACGGTGCTGCGCCAGTTCCCGAGGAAAAGCAAAACCATCAGTCCCGTCAAGCAGGCAGCAATCACTCCTTCCCGGATCACGCCTTGTATCGCCGCACTCACAAAAATCGATTGGTCGAACATCGGAGTCATCACTAACTGTGGCGGCAGTAGCGCTGCAATTTTCGGCAGTTTCTCGTAAATGTTCTTGACGACATCCAGGGTCGAAGCGCCGCCCGTCTTGTAAATGGTCACCAGCACGCCGCGCTGGCCGTCCATTCGAACGATATTAATTTGTGGAGAGAAGCCGTCGCTGACGGTAGCCACGTCGCGAACATAAATCGTTGCGCCATTTGCTGTTTTGATCGGCAAGTCATTGAGAGCTGCGATCGTATCCGTCGAGCCGTTCAATTCTACGTTGTATTCGGTTGGGCCTATTTTGACGGTGCCGCCAGGCAGCGCCAGATTCTGCAGACTCACAGCTTCAATAACGTCCGTTGGCGACAGCCCTTTCGCCTGCAGCGCCGGTATGTCCACGTTTACCGACACCTGGCGCTGCTTCCCGCCGTACGGCCAAGGAATGGCCGTCCCTGGCACCGTCGCCATCTGGTTGCGCACCACGTTGTTCGCGTCGTCAAACAGTTCCTGTTCGGAAAGACCCTGGCCCTTCATGCCCAACTGCAAAATAGGTACTGCCGACGCCGAATAAGTGATGATCAACGGCGGATTCGTGCCGGGCGGCAATTGCCGGATAGCGGTCTGCGAAATCGCCGTTATTTGCGTGAGCGCCATGGGAACATTTGTTCCGGGCTGGAAGTAGGCCTTAATCACAGACCGGCCTGCCACCGTTTGCGACTCGATGTGCTCTAGGTCCGTCACAGCCGTAGTCATGAAGCGCTCGTAATTCGAAACGATCCGGTCTTCCATTTGTTCTGGAGACAGACCCGCGTAGTTCCAACCAATGCTGATGACCGGTATGTTGATGTCAGGAAAAATGTCGGTGGCTGTGCGCTGCATTACAATGGGGGTCATTAACACAATAACCACCGCAAACACGATGAACGTGTACGGACGGCTCAGTGCTAGTCGTACGATCCACATACTTGGAGACCGGAGCTTGCCCTAGGGCCCCCACGGTCTGCCGAATAATGGCCCGAGAGGACTGCCCCAGGATCTTCTCAACGGTGCGCACAGACCTCACTTAATCAGGCACCACTGACCGTAAGATATTAGCACTGTCTTTGTATCCCTTGCCTCGTCAGTGCCTTTACCTCCCGCCGGGCTTTTGGTGTCCGGCATCTGGTGGTTCAAGAGCTCCTCGAACTCACGTTAGAATCTCGTTTTGTCAAAACCGTCCTGGGAATCTCCAAAACGCGGCGCTGACTCGCTGCGAGCCAGCGGTTCATCAACTCCTTTGATCTCACGACACGAAGTCGGCCGGCACTGTGTTCGAGAAATCCTTCTTTGGAGAATTGATCCACGAAACGAAACGCGCTCATTACCGAAACTCCGGCGACTTCCGCCAATTGGGAAGCTCCTTGGAAATGGCCTCGGGCCGCCGATAGATAAAATTCGGGAATTCCAGACGCCAGCAGAATCTTGAGCATCCATTGGTTCAAGTCTGAAAAGAGTTGGGGAGCGCGCGACCAGAATTTGGCCGATGAAACGCTATTTCCTGGCCGCCGTTCCGAACTTAGGGACTCCAGTCCATGGCCTGCATGCCCCGCCCACGTCCGCCTGTCACAATGTCGATCTGGCTCAAAGATCGAATCGTCCTCTCGGGCTAGCGCAGCGAAAAAACAACGAGCGTCGGCGTCTCGCCTTTCATTGCCGCATTCGCGCCAGTCCCTCTAGAATGAACGATTTTGCAAAAAAAAGCGCCGCGGAGGCTATGAGTAACTGCGTCCCCAGCTTTTCAGGCGCCTGACCTCATTCTCCCGTTCCCTGGCCCTAGGCACCTGCTTTGGTGAAAAATCCGTTGTGTCCAGGGCAGGAGAAGCTTACGATGCACGAGCCAGAGGTCCAAATTGGAAATGTTCGATTTCGATTTTTCTGACAAAATTTCGGCATCTGGCGGACATTTCGGCCAAACCGCGACGGTAGGCTCTTCCGGAATCCCGGGCGCGTAAAGGAGCTCTGGGACTGGCGTCTCGGCTCGCGTCGGGGGGCGATTAAAGGCCCCGGTCGTAACACACCTCCCGGGGGCATTGGGGGCGCCCGGAATATCCAGTTGCATTGTCCATTCGTGGGGAGGAACTCAATATTCAGATTTACCGGTAAAATTCACTGGTCGCTGAAGCTTCCTTTCTACGTTATGGTTTCCCAGACCAATGAAACTAGCCAAGGAGAAGTTATTATGCGACGCAATATGTTTTTCCTTACGATTGGCGTAGTTTTGATGGTTTTTGCTTCGGCTCCGGTTTCCGCCGGTGAGGACGGGGACAAGGATTTTCCTGTGGTGCCCCATCTTTTCTCGATGCCGGACGTACACGCAGCGACCGTTCCCTCGAATGGTGATTTAAACCCTTATGGCGTTGCTTTTGTTCCGAAAGGATTCCCCGAAGGGGGACCTCTCAATCCCGGGGACGTCTTGGTATCAAATTTCAACGATTCCAATAACGCGCAAGGGACAGGCACGACGATCGTGAGTATCACTCCCGGTGGTCAAACGAATTTGTTTTTCGAGGGCCCACCGCCGCCGGGGCTCGGCCTGTCGACCGCCCTGGGCATCCTCAAGAAAGGGTTCGTGATCGTCGGCAGCGTGCCGAGCACGAACACCAGCGCCCT
>DATDHE010000146.1:0-2102 GCA_036521695.1 Candidatus Acidiferrum sp.
TACATAAAGCTCAGCTTCGTCAATCGTTAGATCGCACCGGCCAGGTCGGTCCCGTTGAGTCGCACTGCACGGCTGGTACGGCGCTCTTCGAGCTCTACGCCGAGCTTCTTCGCGTTGCGAGTCATTCTTTCACGGCTTCCGCATAAAGGAAGGGTTGCCGACCACCCGCTCGGTACTTCCCAGAAGCCCGTTTATGGTCAGTCTCCGGGTGGCCCACCATCAAAAGTCGACGGCTCAGGCTGTTCAGATGTTTGTTTCAAGCGCTCACTAGCGAAGGACCGATATTACGGGTGCAAATAGCGGCTCCGGTAAGGATTTAGGTTCGTCTTTCATTCTCTGGGTGACATTACGAAAGAAACTGATCGCGCGAGAAAGCCAGCGTGACTTTCGCTTCTTACTCATGACGCCTCCAGCGTCCGCACGAACTGAGCTACTCGTACCGAAGTGCGACCATCGGATCAACTCGCATGGCGCGGCGGGCGGGGATGTGGCACGCGACTAGAGCGACAACGGCCAAAAGCAGCCCAACAGAGGTAAACGTAATCGCATCGGTCTCACTGACGCCAAAGAGTTGCGCCTTAAGCAAGCGCGTGAATGGCACAGCGAGCGCCGTGCCTACCACGAGGCCCGCCAGTATGAGCCGGAATCCCTGGCCAAGAACGAGACGGTAGATGCCTCCCCTCTCCGCGCCGAGCGCCACGCGGATGCCGATTTCCCGCGCGCGTTGGCGAGTGGTGTAAGCCACGACGCCATAGATGCCGACGGCGGCGAGCAGCATGGCAAGAAGACCGAAAGAGCCGGCAAACGTAGCCGCGACGCGTCCAAAAAGTGACCCGAGCTGCATGGTGACGGAAAGCGGATTCACATTGAACAGCGGCAACTCCGGATTGAGCTGATGGATGGTCTCTTCCACAGAAGAAGCCATGGTAAGCGGATCGCCAGTTGTGCGGAGGTGAATGGTGGTGTCCTGCGTGGAGCGGTAGGCCTGGTAAATCGGCAAATAGATGACAGGCTCGGTCGGGGAGGTGAGCAAGCGGTATTTGGCATTGCGTGCGACCCCAACGATGGTGAAGCGAACAGGCCCGTCCGTCACCTGTTTGCCGATAGCGTCTTCACCCGGCCAATAGCGATCGACAAAGGCCTGGTTGACGACGGCAACGAGTTGCGAATCCACCGTATCCGCTTCGGTGAATTCACGGCCCGAAATCACGGACGTGCGGAGAGTGCGAAAGTAATTCGGCCCGACGATCGCTCGGCTGATCTCCATCGATTCGTGCGGTTGCGGCACGTAGCCTTCGATCTGCAGATAGTCGGTGTGGATGCTGAAGCTCAGCGGTGAAAAATCAGCCAAGGTCACGGATTCGACCCCGGGAAGCGCCGAGAGCCTGTCGAGCACCTGCCGGTCGAACGCCACACTGGTCGCGCGCGTGTAACCAGCCGGCGAGAGCTCATAAGAGGCAAGCAGCAGATGACTTGCTTCGAAACCCGGATCCGATTGCTGTGCTTTCTGTAGGCTGCGGGTAAAGAGACCTGCGCAGACCAAGAGAACGAGCGAGAGTGAAATCTGCGCCACCACCAGGCCGCTCAAGAGACGACCCTTGTGCAAAGTAAGCGAGACGCTAGTCGCTTCCTCCTTGAGAACAGATTGCACCGGCAGGCTCGAAGACCGCAGGGCCGGAAGAATACCAAAGATGATCGCAGCGAGGATGGAAACCGCAATGGTCACGAAAAGCACGCGTTGATCGATGTGCGCGTCGTTTGTCAGCGGAAGAGAGCTGGGCGGAAAGAAAGCGACGAGGCTGCGAGAAGTCCACACTGCAATCGCAATGGCGGCAGTACCGCCGAGCAGACCAAGCAGCAGGCTCTCGATCAAAAACTGGCGGATGATCCGTTTGCGTGAAGCGCCCATTCCCAGCCGGATGGCAATCTCACGGCGGCGTCCGACAGAACGCACCAACAGGAGACTGGCAACGTTGGCGCAGGCCAGCAGGAGTAGGACCCCGGCGAGCCCCAGCAACATCGGAAGAATCTTGTAAAGATAGCCGTTAATACCAAAGGGAGAGCGCCAAAGGGGGTCGAGAGAAATCTCGTTCGGACTATCC
>DATDHE010000147.1:0-11291 GCA_036521695.1 Candidatus Acidiferrum sp.
GCCTCCGTGGGTATCGCTACCGTGACTGTTCAACTGTCTCAAATAGCGATTTCTCCCGCGGCGGTCACGCTGCTTCCTGACGGGACGCAGACCTTCACGGCAGCGGTCACTGGGCTCGCCAATGCCAGTGTGACTTGGACAATTCAGGGGACAGGTGGAGGGGTTATAAACGGCGCAGGCCTCTATACCGCGCCGAGCGCTGAGGGTTTCTATCATGTAATCGCCACCATCGCAGAGGAAATGACGGTCAGCGCCAGCGCGACCGTTACCGTGACCACCTCTCCCAGTAGATTTACGCCTACCGGTAGTCTCAACGAGGCGCGGGGCCTGCACACTGCCACCTTGCTCCCGGATAACAAGGTGCTCCTGGCGTACGGCTCAAACAGTAGCGCATACACCAATGCAACCGGTTACGTGGGCCTCTCCTCGGTAGAAGTCTACGACGCTGGCACTGGCACGTTTACTGAAATCGTTGCCGATGATGGCGGAGGGATATTCGGTCACACCGCGACGCTATTGCCAAACGGAAAGGTTTTGCTAGCCGGGGGCTTTGTAAACTCTGTTTGGGACTACGGAGGTAGTACCTCATCCAACGGGGCAGGCCTCTACGACTCGGCCACCGGTGAATTCAGCGGGACAGGCAACATGACGGCCTTCCGCGGGGATCAGACAGCCACTTTGCTGGCGAACGGCAAAGTCCTGATTACAGGAGGGGCCGATCAAGATCCAACTGGAACGGGCTTGGCCAGCGCCGAACTTTATGATCCAGGCACAGGCACTTTCGCACAAACGGAAAGCATGTCCGTGGGGCGCTTCCTGCACACCGCTACGCAGCTGCAAAATGGGACGGTGCTCATTGTGGGTGGTGTCTTAACATCTACATCAGGCCCGGTTGCCACGGCGGAAATCTACGACCCGGCCACTGGCATCTTCACTATGACCGGCGCAATGACCACGGCCCGCGAGCAACATACGGCAACGCTTCTCGCTGACGGCAGGGTGCTGATCGTCGGCGGCACGACCTCCGCGGGCACAGGTGACTTGCAACCGACCGCAACTGCGGAAGTTTACGACCCATCGACCGGATCGTTTTCGGTCACTGGATCAATGGCCGAAGCTCGAACTTTCCACACGGCGACGCTGTTACCGAGCGGGAACGTGCTGGTAGCAGGCGGCGGCGCCGAAAATTCCACCGCGGAGCTATACCATCCTGCGACTGGATCCTTCAGCATTACTGGTTGCATGGAGATTGGGCGCTCGGGACACGCCGCAACGCTGCTCCCCAATGGGAGCGTATTGGTTACAGGCGGCGGTATTTTTGCCGGTCTTGCGTCCGCAGAGTTGTATCAATGAATACCAGAGGTAGTCCGCTGCTTAAGGGAAATGTCTGCTCCAGCGCGGTTTGACTGTCTAGCTGTCAAACAGGACGCTTCAAATGCAAAGAAGATTGATTTGGGTAAATTTGGGTACACTATTCAGCATCGCAATCGTGGTCACAACGCTGTATCACAGTCGAAAAGTCCATGCCACGTCGGTTCTTGACCACCAGGGGGGCTGCAGCCTCGGTCAGCCAGTTGGCGAGTCGTCGGCAACTCTTCCACAATCCCCGATAAAGGAAGAGTAGCCCGTAATCCGCCCAGAATCGATGCCAAGTGCGAGATCAGTTCCTACAAGCCAACTCATCAGGACATAGGTAATCACCGCGTGCACATCAAATCGCGGTGCGCCCACCGTCGACGGCAAGTTTTGCGCCGTAAATGAAACTAGAACGATCCGTCGCTAGGAAGACAATGGCCTCGGCAATTTCGTCCGCGCTAGCCGGACGCCCCGCTGGCGCCTGCGCAGCTAGTTGGCCTCCGGCTGCGCGGATTTCGGCAACCGTCCTCTCGCCGCGCTCCACCTTGCGGCCGACGACCAACACATGGATACCAAGCTGGGCCAGTCTATTGGCTGCCGCCCGGCCAATGCCGCTTGTTCCTCCTGTAAGGAGTGCTGTCAGCGCATTTGTCGTCATGAGCCACGCCCTTTTCAGTGTCGGCGAGGTCTACGCAGAATAAACCGCTCACTCCCGACTGCCCGTTACTGCCGCCCGGGCGAGACGCTCTACGGCGCGCCCAATAGTCATTATATTGCGACAGAATGGTACGGGATCGCGCAGAGCGAGAGGTAGAATTGGAATTCGTGGGTGCTGCTCGAAAGAAGGCCAATGCGGAAAAATTCGTGGATATGGGTCGCGGCAGCGTGGTTCTTCGTCGTGCGAGTTTCAGAATACTACACTCTGCGCAACGACTTGGGGCATGAACTCACTTGGGCCGGAACCCTCCGCTATACCGTCGTTGAGTTGGGGTTTTGGCTCATCATGACGCCGGTGATGGCCTGGTGGGCTGAGAAATTTCCTCTGGAACGTCCAGCGCTGGTCAAAAATGTGGCGGTACTGTTCCTCTTGAATGTCGTTACCGAATTGCTGTACTCCTTGTACCGCGTGAAGTTGCATCACTTCGTATATCCCGATTTTGCACAGCACTCCTTCTGGCGCCAAAGTCAGACATACCTGATCGACAATTCCGTTATCGTTGCATGGTTCTTTTGGGCCATTGTCGGCATTCACCACGCGATAAAGGCTGCCCGCAAATCTCAAGAGCGAGAGCAGGAACTCGTCAAAGCTCAGCTCGAAATGTTGAAGGGCCAGCTGCAGCCGCATTTTCTGTTTAACACCCTGAACTCGATTTCGTGGCTGATGCGGGAAGACGTGGAAGCAGCAGACAATATGATGACGTCTTTGGGCGAGTTGCTGCGCACAACCTTGTCCGTTTCCGCCAGCGAAGAAGTTACGCTGCGCCGCGAACTAAACGTGCTGGAGCTGTACCTCGCGATAGAACATGCGCGTTTCCAAGACCGGTTGAGAGTGCTAGTTAACGCCAATCCTGAAACGCTAGATTGCAGAGTTCCATGCCTTTTGCTGCAACCCATCGTGGAAAATGCCGTTCGACATGGCATTGCCCGGCTCGATCGACCGGGCTTCGTGGAGGTTCGAGCAGCGTGCGTCGGCAAGGAGCTACGCATATCGATTCTGGACGATGGTCCCGGGATATCAACGGAGTCCACCTGGAGGGAAGGCATAGGATTGGCCAACACGCGGGCACGCTTGGAAAAGCATTACGGTGAGATGCAGTCTTTGCGGTACACCAATCGGGAGGAAGGTGGGCTGATGGTGGAGATTCGTCTTCCGCTGCGGGTGCAAAAGACCGACGACGGGAATGGCGACAGGAGTGGTTTACGTGAAACTGCGAACGTTAATCGTTGATGATGAATTGCACGCTCGGAAGAAGATCCGCGCTTTCCTGCAGGAGCACGCAGAATTTCAAATCGTGGGAGAATGCGCGGACGGCGAGCAAGCGGTAGCCGCTATCAGGACTCTCAAACCGGATTTGCTGTTTCTCGACGTGCAGATTCCGGGGCGTGATGGATTCGAGGTACTTGACTGCCTAACAGAGAACCCGGCGCCAGCGGTTATCTTCGTCACCGCGTTCGACAAGTATGCTGTGCGGGCATTTGAAGTGCGAGCGTTGGACTATCTTCTAAAACCATTCAACAAGGCCCGCTTCGCAGAGGCGTTGAAGCGGTTTCACGAACGCAGAACATGCTTGAATGACGTGGAGCGCAAACAGGAATTAAAGGCAGCTTTGCAAGAGATTCAGAGAGAGTCACGGGACAGCGAGCGCATCTTGATCAAGTCCGGGTCGCGAATCTTATTTTTACGCAAGGGACTGATCGAATGGGTGGAGGCGCAAGGCGACTACGTGAAGCTGCATATCGGGAAAGATAGCCACATGTTGCGCGAGACGATGACGGTAGCGACGGAGCGCCTCGATGCGAATCGTTTCGTGCGCATCCATCGCTCTCGAATTGTGAACCTGGACCACGTTCGCGAAATTCGCCCCCTGTGGGGCGGCGATTATTCGGTGTTGATGCGCGACGGCACGGAACTCACCATGAGCCGCACGTACCGAGCGAGACTGCAAGCCGCGCTGAGTGGGGGCCCCTCATTGAGCGCGCGAACAAATGGGTGACACCGACTTCCCCTCTTTCGGGGCTGCTGCAAGAATATTTCTGGCGCATGAGACCCGCCTCTTATCGCGTTCCAATCTCTGCTAATCGCAAACCCCTTGCGCTGACCCCGCCGTCATTCTAGCTTTCCTCGCGACTTATCGAATTCTCCTTTTGGCAAACGCCTGGGGAGTCCGCTCGCAAAAGTAACGGATGAGCGGATCCCAGGAAGGAGACAACATGAAATCCAGAATAGTGACATGCATGACCACGATGGCCCTATTATTTGCCGCGCTTGCGCTGCCTCTTCGGCTGGCAGGGCAAAAGCCGTCGCAACATTACCGCGCAATTAACCTTGGCAACCTCAGCGGAACGGCTAGCGAAGGCAATACGATCAACAACGTAGGCTGGGCGATTGGTGCTGCGGATCTGGCAGGAAATACGGCCGAGCACGCCACCGTTTGGGTTTACGGCTTGAGATTCGACCTGGGCACTCTCGGAGGGCCAAACAGCGACGTCCAGTGGCCAAACAAGAACGACCACGGCCAGATTGCGGGTTTCTCCGAAACCGCCGAACTGAATCCGTTGAACGAGTCATGGAGTTGCACGGCCTTTATCCCTACCCTCGCTACTGGCCATGACTGTGTTGGGTTTGTTTGGCAGTTCGGCGCAATGACTGCGCTGCCAACGCTGGGGGGCTTCAACGGCTTTGCCGCCGGCGAAAACAACCTGGGCCAGATAGTCGGGTGGGCGGAAACTACAGTTCCTGATGCAACCTGCCTAGCCCCGCCCGTGGGTACTCAGGTCCTGCAGTTCCTGCCCGTCGTTTATGGGCCGGGGAGGGGCCAGATCCAGCAACTCCCGACGTTTGTCACGAACGGTATCCCGGACCCGGATGGAGCCGCCACCGCGATCAATGACAACGGTCAGATCGTCGGCATCTCGGGTACCTGCGACGTTGCCGTTGGAGCATTTACCGCGATGCACGCCCTGCTCTGGCAGAACGGCACGATCACGAACCTGGGTAGCCTCGGAGGCCAAGGATGGAACACTCCCATGGCCATCAATAAGCGGGGTGACATCGTGGGATTTTCCGATCTGGCCGGCGACGTGAGTGGCGGAACACTCAACGCAAATTTTCACGCTTTTATTTGGACCAAAGAGAGCGGGAAAATGACGGACATCGGCGTGCTTCCGGGAGACAATATTAGCGAAGCCTTGGACATTAACGACCAAGGTCAGGTGGTGGGCGTGTCGTTTCCCTCTGGCCATGCTTTCATCTACGAAAACAATAAAATACGGGATCTCAACAGCCTCCTGCCGAAAGATTCCCCGCTGCTTCTGTTATTCGCCGGTGGCATTAACGATCGTGGGGAGATCACGGGCGAGGCCTGTGTCATCGCCAATGGAGCCTGTACGACGGACCAACCCGCTTTCTTGGCCATTCCGGACGGCGACTTTGGCGCAGATACTTGGGCAGAAGACGCCAACAACGAAACTGCACGCATCACTGTGCCAGACAGCGTGCACCAGAAGGTGATGCGCAAGTTAGCTTTCGGCCACTTCGAATCTGAGCCGGCAAGATCGCCTTGAACAACCGATGAAGATGTGAGTCAAGACTAACTGCGAGGGCGGCTAGTAGGCCGCCTCACTTGTCGAAGATAAATACAACTTTCACTGCACCTACGCCCCAAGGACGCGGCGAAGATAAATACATTCCATCCTTCGCCGCGCCCACCCCTCCCCGGCGGGCTACATCGAATGCCCAATGAAGCAAAGGACCGGCGCAAAATGAGCCAGGCATCTTGGTGGCCGAAGATCGGTTTCATTTTTGTTCTTGCCTTGTTTGCAAGCATCGAGAGGGAGACGGCAGCCCACAAGCCCACGGAGCAGCTCTCAAGACCAACCTTCTGTTCAGGTCCTGAGTACCGGCAATTTGATTTCTGGATCGGTGACTGGGACGCGCTCGAAGCTGGCAAGGAGGAAGTCGTCGCGCGCACTCGCGTGGATCGCATCCTCGATGGCTGCGTCTTGCGCGAGGACTATGAAAGCGAAAAAGGCTTGAGAGGGCAGAGTTTCAGTCTGTACGATGCGTCGAGAAGGATCTGGCATCAGAGTTGGGCGACGAATAGAGGTGAAATGCTTACCATAGAAGGAAAATTCGAAAACGGGGAGATGGTGCTGACCGGCGCGGAACGAGCGGCGGACGGTGCGGAGAGGTTGGTTCGCGGGAAGTGGAAGCCCATAAACGGTGGCGTTCGAGAGACGGCGGTCACCTCGCTTGACGCCGGCAAAACCTGGCAACCGTGGTTCGACCTTGTGTTCCGCCCGCATTTATCCGGGGCCGGGGTTAACGCATCCGCTGACAGTGATGTTGCCATCGTCGCGCGGCTAGACGCTGAGTATCAAGCAGCCGTGAAAAAGAATGATGCCGCAACGATGGACCGGCTCCTGGCCGATGATTTTGTACTGGTGACAGGGTCCGGCAAGACTTATACGAAGGCGGACTTGCTACAGGAAGCGCGGAGCGGGCGCATAGTTTATGAAAGGCAAGAGGATAGCGCCCAGAAGGTTCGCGTTTGGGGCGATGCCGCGCTTATCACTGCTAAGTTGTGCGAGAAGGGTACTGAGAACGGAAAGCCATTCAACTATACTGTGTGGTTCACAGACACTTATGTACGCACTGCGAAAGGATGGCGCTATGTATTTGGTCAGTCCTCATTGCCCTTGCCAAAAGCCGCAGAGTAAAGCGATGGAGTCGTGCTGACTGCGACTTATGTCCAGCAGCCCCATTTCTTTGCGCCGCACCTCCCAAACCGCTGAAAGAACATTGCACGATTCTACTTTTTGCCGATTAGTTTTGCGCCCGATTGGCCGCGCAATTGCACAAGCGAGCTCTGGCCGGTTCGTCGATGGCCGCGGCAATCCCGGAGATCGCCGCTTCAGGGTGGGGTTCGACATTCATACTTTGATGGAAGACGAATTATGGATTTCCGACAACTGGCATACTAACGGCCATGGATCCGACAGTGCCGCTAACTGAGCAGCTAAGCCGTTGCGTGTAAAGCGAGGTGCAATTTGCGAAAAGGTTGGTTGACGTTTGTAATGCTGATGGTCACCGCCGTCTTGGTGCCTGCGGGTCCCCTAGCACAGTGGAAGACGCCATGGAGTTACGAAGGGGCAACCGGGGCCGAACATTGGGGTGACTTGGATCCTGAGTACGCTACCTGCAAAGTTGGCAGGGAACAGTCTCCGATCGACATCCGAAGTGCGAAGAAAGCCGGCCTTCCCGCCATACGATTCGAATACAAAAGCGGTCCGCTCAAAATTATTAACAACGGCTACACGGCGGTTCGCGTGAACTACGCTCCGGGAAACGGAAACTTTCTGATTGTGGGAGACAAGCGCTACGAACTAACGCAATTCCACTTTCACCGCCCCAGCGAAGAGTACATTCACGGTAAGCCCTTCGATATGGTGATCCACTTAATGCACGAAGCCAGCGACGGCAAGGTTGCCGCTGTCGCAGTTCTTCTCAAGGCAGGCAGCGTGAATAGCACCGTTGACCAGCTCTGGGAACATATGCCCAATACCCCGGGCAAAGAGGAGGTGATCGCGGGAGTCGAGGTCAATCCCACCGGCCTGCTGCCCCGCGACACCTCCTATTACACTTACATGGGGTCGCTGACGGCTCCGCCCTGCAGTGAGGGCGTCACCTGGTTTGTGCTGAAGACTGCGGTGGACATCTCCCGAGAGCAGATCAACGCGTTTGCCAGGCTTTATCCGCACGATGTCCGGCCCACTCAGCCGCTTAACGGCCGCATCGTGGAGGAGAGTCAATAACACAACTACTCGTAACGGAGGGCGATGATCGGGTCCACGCGCATAGCGCGGCGGGCTGGAAGGAAACACGCCACTGCGGACACCGCAACGAGCAACAGCACGACGCCCGCAAATGTTAACGGATCTGTGGGCTGCACGTCGAAGAGCATGGTGGCCAAGAAACGCGTGAGCGCAACGGAGGCAATCACGCCGGCGATCACCCCGCAAACCACCAACCGCATTCCCTGCCGGAGCAACAATCCGAAAACTTCGCGGCGCTGGGCACCGAGGGCCATGCGGATGCCGATTTCACGGGTGCGCTGCGCAACGCTATACGCCGTGACACCATAGATGCCGACCACCGAAAGCGTCAGCGCCATCGCGGCGAAGGCGCCAATGAGAATCAAGGCAAATTTCCGCCCTTGCAGGGAAAGGCCCACATAGCTTTCAAGCGGCATGATGCGCGAAATCGGCTGCGTTGCATCGATGGAGTGAATGGCTTGTTGTGCGGCGGAGGAGATCGCTGCGGGAGTGCTTGCGGCGCGAATGACAAAGATCATCAGGCCGTCCGGAAAGGGCCATTGCTGGTGTGGAATGTACATCTGCATGTCGGGATCAGCGTCGAGCCCGACGTGGTGCACATCTCCGGTGATGCCAACGACTGTCCACCACGGCTGATCCACACCGCCGAGCTTGACACGCTTGCCAATCGGATCTTCGCCGGGCCACATACGGCGCGCCGTGGTTTCGCTGACCAGCAGAACTTGGGGCGCGGTTGCTCTGTCGGCCAGAGAAATGTCACGCCCGCGAAGCAAGGGAATTCGCATCGTTTCAAGGAATCCTGGAGTGATGCAGTAGCGTTGGGCGCTAGGGTCTTCTTCGGGATTGACGTGCATTTTGCCTTCGACGTGAAAGCCGTACCTGTCCATGTTTCCAGCCAGTGGAATCTGACTGGCGGCAGCGGCCGATTGCACGCCAGGAAGCGCACGAAGACGTTCGACGGCATCGGCAAAATATTGCCGCACGACGGCGTTGTCGTTGAATCGTTGGCCGAGAACAGAGGTTTGCATGGACAGTACGTTGGTTGGATCGAATCCCGGCGAAACTACCAGTAACCGGCTCAAACTGCGTAGCAGAAGGCCCGCGCCAATCAGAAGGGTCAGGGAAAGCGCAACTTCGGATACGATCAGCAGCCCTCGGAAGCGGCTGGCCACACTCCCGCTGCCGCGCATGCCCTCCTTCAAAGAATCATGCCTATTGTTTTTCGACAGGCGATACGCGGGCGCAAGGCCCGCCGCGATGCCGGTGAGCAGCGCAACTCCAACGGTGAATAACAAGACCTGCCAGTCGAGCTGCACTTGATCGAGACGCGGCAGATCGCCCGCGCCGACACTGGCCAGAACTTTAGGCGTCCAGTAGGCGGGAATGAGTCCCGCTGCGGCACCCAGCAGGCCGAGAAAGCAGTTTTCCGCGAGCAGTTGGCGAATGATCCTGCCGCGCGTCGCGCCCAGCGCGGTGCGCACGGCAACTTCCCGTTCGCGGTGGGTGGCGCGCGCGAGAAGCAGGTTGGCAAGATTCGCACACGCCACCAGCAAGACGAAAGAGACGGCCCCGAGCAGGATGTAGAGCGGCGTGCTGGCCGGGCCGAGTAGTTGCTCGCGGATCGGGGTGAGAATTACACCGATATCGTCATATTCCTTGGGATATGCTTTGCTCAGTGCGGCGGCAATTGTGTCCATCTCCGCGTTGGCCTGGGTTACGGCTACGCCGTCACGCAGTCGACCAAGCGCCACCAAGTGATGGCAGGTGCGGCAAGCCCAGGGTTGCGAAACGTCGTAGCCGAGCACACGCCAGATTTCCACGGCACCCCCGTGCGGGTCCTGGTTCATCAAGGATTGATATCTCGCCGGCAAAACACCCGCCACGATGTACTGGGTTGCGTTCATGTTGATGGGCTTGCCCACAATGTTGGGATCGGAGTTGAATTTGCGCTGCCACAACGAGTGGCTGAGCATCACCACTTTGTTGGCGTTGGGAATATCTTCTTCGGGCAAGAAATCGCGTCCGATTTCCGGATGGATGCCAAGGGTGCGAAAATAATTGCTGGTGACGCGCAGGCCGCTGAGCTGTTCGGGCTCCCCCACTTGCAGCACGGGCTGCCAGGAACTGTATATGGCAATTTCTTCGAAACTCTTATTCTGAGATTTCCAATCGAGATACGTCGCGTAGCCGACGTTTTCTGGGGAGCCGTCGCGGCTTTTCTCCCACACCATCACAAGACGGTTTGGGTTGCGATACGGGAGCGGCCGCAGCAGGACTCCGTTGACCAAGCTGAAGATAGCCGTGTTCGCGCCGATGCCGAGGGCCAGGGTGAGGACGGCCACGGCGGTAAAGCCCGGAGACTTGAGCAGCATGCGAACGGCAAAGCGCAGATCTTGCCAGCAGGTTTCAACAAAAGATTCCCAGCCGGCAGAGCGGACCTCTTCCTTCGCAACGTCCAGGCTGCCACGCTCCAGGCGCACGGCGCGAAGGGCATGCTTGCGGCCCATGCCCTGCTTCATTTTCTCCTCGGCCGCCATCTCAAGAAAGCCGTTTAGTTCTTCGTCCAGATCACTATCGACCTGTTTCTTTCGAAACAACGGCCGCAGCCCGCTGGCTATGCTTCGCAGAAATGACATGGTCCCTTACGATGCCTCCAAGATTCTGGCGATGGCCGCCACTTGCCTTCCCCATTCTCGCGTTTCGCTATTGAGCCTCTTTCGTCCCTGCTCCGTCAGGGCGTAATACTTTGCGCGCCTGCTATTCTCGGTGGCTTTCCATTCGCCCTTGATCAACCCACTTCGTTGCAGCCGTTGAAAGGCCACAAACAGCGAACCTGCATTGAGGCGGAAAACGCCCTTGCTCATCTGCTCGAGCCGGACGGCGATCCCATATCCGTGCATGGGTTCGAGCGCGAGTGTTTTCAGAATGAGCATGTCTAGAGTGCCTTGGACGAGATCACTCGGTTTCTCCGCCATAGACGCATTCCTCCTGAGCATCAAGGGGAAGAATACGCTCCTCCTCCTGATTGTCAAGAGGAGAATGATTGGGCGATTAGAACACGTTCCTCCCAGAAACGTAGCCCTAGGTCTTGAGAAACGCGCAAGTGTCCAGAGACCGGCGTGCACTCCCGGATGCTCGGCTAACGGATCGCAATCTGAGTTGCCGGTACCGTTTGGCATCAGGCGGCTGATTCTTCCGCGGAACTCGAGAAATCAAAGACCTCTTCGCGGTGGAAGCTTGTGACATACTCCCCTGCCTGAAGGCAGGGGCTTCTCAGTCAACAGCAGCATTACTGCACCGCTGTTAGCGACCGAAGGCTCAGTCCGAGCCTCAAGATTTCCATAGCCGATGCGTGGTCTCTTGTGGTTACCAATCCGCAT
>DATDHE010000148.1:0-22185 GCA_036521695.1 Candidatus Acidiferrum sp.
GAGAAAACCTGTGACGCCTTCGGAAGCGGTGGGGCCGGGGAGAACGGAGTTCACTGTGACGCCGGTGCTGGCCACGGATTCGGCAAGGCCGCGAGAGACGACGATTTGGGCGGTTTTGGTCATGCCGTAGTGAATCATCTCCGCGGGAATCTGAACTGCGGACTCACTCGAAATAAAAATGATGCGGCCCCAATTATTTTTGAGCATGCCGGGCAAATAGTGGCGCACGAGACGGACGCCGCTGAGGACGTTGACCTCGAAGAAGCGCAACCAGTCGGCATCGGGGATTTCCGCGAAGGGCTTGGGCTCGAAGATCCCGAGGTTGTTGACTAAAACGTCGGTGTGCGTGATTTTCTTGACGAAGGCTTCGACGCCACCCGCAGTGCCTAGATCCGCGGCGACGCCTTGTACATCGGCGGTTTTATGGTCGCGGCGGATTTTCTCCAGCGCGGCATTTACGCGCGCTTCCGTGCGGCCGTTTACGACGACTTTTGCGCCTTCTGCTGCGAGCGTAGATGCGATGGCTAGGCCGATGCCCGCTGTGGAGCCGGAGACTACAGCCAGCTTACCCTTCAGACCAAAATCCACGGAGCGGGCCTCCTAACGAGCTTCATCGTGTGCTTCATCGAGCCACGGCGGCGGCCGCTGCGCCTTCAATCTCCGCGATTTCTTCGGGTGATAGCTTTAGTTCGCTCGTGGGCATAACGCCTTCGGCTTGCTTAGCATTGCGAGCACCGACGATGGCGCCGGTAACGGCGGGATTACTGAGGACCCAGGCGATGGCAACTTCGCCGGGGCTGCGACTGTGGCGTACGCCAACTCCGCGGAGGCGCTCGACCAGCTCGATATTTTTTGAGAGGCGCGGCTCGCAAAACTCAGGACTCTTGCTGCGGAAATCGTCGGGAGGGAGTGCGGCTGCACGCTCGCGAGTCATAGCACCGGTGAGGAGTCCGGAAGCCATGGGCGCGTAGGCGATCACGCCAATGCCCTGCTGTTTGCAGTAAGGCAGGATTTCCTTTTCGACCGCGCGGCGAATTAGGGAATAGGGCGGCTGCAGGGAAGTTGGCGTGGCAATTTTTTCGGCGCGCTTGATTTGGTCAACATTGAAATTTGAGACGCCGATCCAGTGGACTTTGCCTTCTTTTTGCAAGGTATGCATGGTTTGCCAGGCTTCTTCGAGGCCGGGGCCATTGTCCGAAGGCGGCCAGTGCATTTGGTAGAGGTCGATCACTTCTATTTGCAGGCGGCGCAGGCTGTCTTCGCATTCGCGGCGGATGGATGCAGCGGTGTGGTTCTGTGTTACGTGGCCTCTGTCGTCCCAGCGAAGAACGCATTTTGTGAACACGTAGGGCCGGGGACCGCGCCAATCCTTTAACCCTTGCGCAACCATTTCTTCGGAGTGGCCAATGCCGTATACGGCGGCGGTGTCGATCCAATTCACGCCGAGCTCGAGGGAGCGATGAATGGCGGCGATGGAGTCGACGTCCTCCTGGTGTCCCCAGGCGAAATCCCAGCCGCTGCCGCCTATGGCCCAGGCGCCAAAGCCGACCGGAGTAATTTGCAAATCGGAATTGCCGAGCTTGCGCGTTTCCATGTTTCGTGACCTTTCGTCCAAATTGAGCACCGCGTTGCGCGAATCGCTTGCCTGCCGCGGAAATTCTACATTGCATGAGATGAAAAAAGGGGGATTTGGTTAGGAGGAGATTTCGTAGGCAGCGGATGGAAGGGATGTGGGGAGAAGGATCGTTAGCGAGTAGATGTCTGGGCAAGTTGTGGCGCTGCATGCTGTGCCCGGCAATCCGGTGAGAGTGACCTGAACAGAACCGGTGAAGCCGTTGAGCGGGTTGACGGAAAGGTTGACTGCGGAACTCGTGCCGCCTTGCTGGAGATAACGGAATTCGTGGAACGGCGGGAACAGAAAAATCGAAGGGCGGCGAGGACTGGATGTCCGCGCCGCCCCGAGGAAAACTAAAAGAGTTAAGAGTGAATTAAATGGTCTTCGTTGCTGGAGCGCCGACAGGGGCGTTCGAGCTCTTTGCAAAAGCGCTGTGTGAGGAATCCTTCTCGGAGCTCTTATCAATTTCGATAGAGCCTTTGAAGTAGGCGCCGTCTTCGATCATGATGCGGGCAGTCGTGAGATCACCATTCACGGAGCCGTCCTTCTTGATCTCGATCCGGTCCTTGGCGCGAAGGTTTCCCTTCACGGTGCCGTAAACCACCACCTCGCGGGCGATGATATCGGCAGTGACCTTTGCGGTAGTCCCGACGGTCAGCTTCCGCTCATCAAGCTGGATCAGTCCTTCGACCGAGCCGTCGATTAGCAGATCCTCGTTGCCGGAGATCTCGCCTTTCACGTGCAGGCTGGCCCCGAGCCGCGCGGTGGCGCGGTCCGCGGTTGCACCTAGTGGACGCATGGCATCTGTACTCATTGCGGTAGTTCCCTCCCAAGTCGCCGGAGCGGACTTCGGCGGCTGATTCGTTGGAAAATTTTTCGGATCCGGTTGCGCGGCTTGCGGCGTTTCCGGTTTCTTATTACCCCACATCGGTCCCTCCCAAAGGGATAGCACCACCCCGCGCAGAAAGTCGCTTGGGGTATTGCAAACTGTATTCCTCGGTATGGCGCACGGCAAATGCAGTCTTCAATGGGCGTTCGTGAAAGTAACTAGACCTTTGGACAGTGTGTTCGTCCACTGTTCGCGGTTAAGGTTGGGTAAAGTTTTGGTGACGGCTCAGCGCGGGCGGCAGCAAATTCAAAAGGGAACACTTCAGGAGCTTGGCCTCTCTGGGACGGGTTGTGTTGCCAGAAAATCAGCCTGAAATCGTTTTGAATAGGAGTCTAGGATTTCCTGGATGCGTTCGGGTTTGGACGATTTTAGGACGAATCCGGCGTGATGGTACTTGGTGATGCGGTAAACGATTTCCGGGTCATTGTAGGCAGAAGTGTCGGGACGTTCCTGACGAGCCAGGGAAACGAGCACACCTGCGTAGTCATGGCTGGTGGGCGGCAGTCGATAGGGCTGTTTCCCTGCCCCTACTTCCAGACGCGCCCATTCGCGCCAAAGATTGATGCCCGTGGCGGCCTCAATGACATCGGAGATATAGGCGCCGCCGACGCGGGCGGCCACTTCAAGGAAATAAAACTTTCCATCGGAGTTAGCTTTCAGGAATTCAGCGTGCGTGACGCCTCTGAGGAAGCCTAGCTCATCGAGGACTTGGCGATTGATTTCGAGGAGTGTTTTCACTTCGGCGGAATCGCGAGGAAATGTGCGAGTGGTGAAAACGCCGCCTTGATGTGAGGTTTCGAGGGGAGGCGCGCCGTAAGCGTGAGCTTCCGCGAAGACGACTTCGCGCTCGGAGGCCACGCTATCCACGTGGTAGATGCTGCCAAGAATGAATTGTTCGAGCAGATAGTGCGATTGATGGTCGCCAAGCTGATTGAGCCAGGGCCAGAGCTCGGCGGGATCGTTGATTTTCTTCATGCCGATGCCCGAGGCTTGCGAGCGCGGCTTCAGCAGCCAGGGCGAAGGGACGCGGGCCATGAATTCGCGCAAAGCGTCGTAGTTGAGAATGGGTACAAACTCCGGGACGGCGATGCCCGCCTCTTTTGCGCGGGCGCGCATGGCAAGTTTGTCGCGGAAATAGCGGACAGTGGTTAAGCCCATGCCGGGGATGCGCAGGTGTTCACGGAGGGCCGAGACATTTTCCATGTCGAATTCGTCGAGAGCGACAATGCGGTCGATGGGCTGCGACCTGGCGGCAAAGCTGACGGCATTGATGAGGTCTTGCGTAGGAAGCTCTTCCGGCATGAAGAACATTTCGTCGATGGACTCGCGCGGCCAATCCGCGTCGCGGAGTTTTTCGACGGTGAGGAGCAGAACGCGACAACCGATCGCTTTGCACGTGCGCAGGAATTCCTGGCCTTTTTCGTAGGAGCTAACACAGAGGATGGTGAGAGGACGGCTCTCGGGCATCGATGACCTCTGAACGCCGCGCAGCCTTTGCGGGGTCGGCTATAAACAGGCGCGCGACAGGTGCGGATTATACTTCGGTCTAGCGGACCGGATACAAGAATTGAAGGAATGGACCGACGCGCTGGGCCCAAGCCGCTTCGTTGTGTTCGCCGCCTTCGACGCGCTGGTAGTGGAGGTCGCGGCCGAGTTGCCAACCTTTTTGTAACAGTACGTCGCGAAAGTGTTCAACGTCCTGGACGATGCGCGGGCCTTCGCGCGTGCCGATATCGAGCCAGATAGCGGGTCGCGGATTTACGCTGGCGGCTTCCGCGAAGCGGTGCATGACGCGCTGGTTCCACCAAACGGAAGGCGAAAGCGCGGCTATCTTTCCAAATGCTTCAGGAAGCCTGAGACCGAGATAGAGAGAAACGAGTCCGCCGAGCGAAGAGCCGCCGATGCCAGTTTTTTCGGAGCAGGAAAGAGTTCGGTACTCGCGCCCGATGAAGGGCTTTACTTCTTCGATCAGGAATTTGGCGTAACGATCCGCGCGACCACCGCCAAGTTTGGGGACGTGAGTGGGCGTGTACTCGCGGATGCGGGCCTTCGTGTTGTACATGCCAACGATAATGAGAGGCTCGACCGCACCGGAACAGATGGATTGATCGGCGGTTTGGCCGACGTGCCAGTCCATGCCGGGGATGAATGAGGTTGCGCCGTCGAAAAGATTCTGGCCGTCGTGGAGATAGAGCACGGGGAAACGGCGGCCGTGCTGGTCGTCGTAGCCGGGCGGGAGATAGACGATGAGGTCGCGCTGGTTTCTGAGGAAACGCGAGCGAAAACCTTCGTGCTTGCGGAGATTGGGGCCGCTCACGGGGCGATGGTCACCAGCAAGTCTTTGGCTTCGACGTGCTGCCCTGGCGTGACCAGAAGCTTTCTGACGCGTCCGGCGATGGGTGCGTAGATGTTCGACTGCATTTTCATTGCTTCGAGAGTCAACAGTTTGGCTCCGCGTTCAACGGGATGATTTGCTTGTACGGCGATGCCGCTGATTACTCCGGCTGTAGGCGCAGCGACCTGTCCGGGATCGGTAGGGTCGGCTTTCGGATGGGCACGCTCGACGACGCGCAGCGCGAGATCGCGCACGTTGACTTCGCGCGGCTGGCCGTTTAATTCAAAGAAGAGCGTGCGTGTTCCATCGGGATGCGGATCGCTGGCCGTCAGAAATTTGAGAATGAGCGTCTTGCCCGGCTCGATTTCAATGGTGATCTCTTCGCCGGAAGCCAAGCCGTAATAAAACGCGGGCGTTGGGAGGACGCTGACATCCGCATAGGACTGGCGAAATTTGTCGCATTTAACGAATACATCCGGATAGAGAAGGTAGCTTAAGAGGTCGTCGCGGCGCACAGGGTGGCCTATCCTTTTTTGCAACGCCGCGGATTCCGTCGCGAGGTCCACCGCTTCCAGGCTTGCACCGGGGCGACCTTTGAGCCCCGCAGTGCCACGGAGGATTATCTTTTGCAACTTGCGCGGCCACCCGCCGGGGGGAACGCCAAGGACTCCCGAAAACATTTCTACGACAGAATTCGGCAGAGAAACATCATGGTTTTCGTCGAGCTTGAGCAAATCGGCTGGTTGCATCTCGTTGGCCATTAGAAATAGCGCCATGTCGCCGACGACTTTGCTGGACGGCGTGACTTTCACGATGTCGCCGAATAGTTGGTTCACTTCAGCGTACATTTTTTCTACTTCGCGCCAGCGGTGCCCCAAGCCCATGGCGGCGGCTTGTTCGTGGAGATTCGTGTATTGGCCGCCGGGAATTTCGTGTTGATAGAGGCGCGCGGAGCCGGCTTTGGGGCCTGAATCAAACGGCAGATAGTAGGTGCGGACGGTTTCCCAGTAGTCGGAGCATTCGTTGAGGGCCTCGATGTCGAGATTTGTGTCGCGTGGCGTGTGGCGCAGCGCTTCGACAATGGAATTGAGATTGGGCTGGCTTGTGCCGCCGCTCATAGCGGCGATTGCCGCGTCGGCAACGTCGACGTCGGCTTCCGCGGCTTTCAGGACCGATGCGGAATTGATGCCGCTGGTGTCGTGGGTATGAAAGTGGACGGGGATTGCGATTTCTTTGCGGAGAGTTTTCACTAGTTCATACGCAGCATAAGGCTTGCAAAGGCCGGCCATGTCTTTGATGGCCAGAAAGTGTGCGCCGAGTTTTTCGAGTTGCGTGGCCATGGCAACGTAATATTTCAGCGAATACTTTGGGCGGGATTTGTCAAAGATGTCTCCCGTGTAACAGATGGCGGGCTCGCAGACAGCCCCGGTTTCGAGAACGGCGTCGATCGGGACGCGCATGTTCTCGATGGAGTTCAGCGAATCGAAGATGCGAAAGATGTCGATGCCTTGTGCGTGGGATTCGCGCACGAACTGGACGATCACGTTGTCGGGATAGGAGGTGTAGCCGACGGCGTTTGCGCCGCGGAGGAGCATTTGAAAGCAGATATTGGAAATGCGTTGGCGCAAATCGCGAAGGCGCTGCCAGGGGTCTTCATGAAGAAAGCGCATGGCGGTGTCGAAGGTTGCGCCGCCCCACATTTCGACGCTGAAAAGATTCGGAAGCCGTTGAGCGACGGCGCTCGCTGTGGCTAGCAAATCGTGTGTGCGGACGCGCGTGGCCATCAGCGATTGATGGGCATCGCGGAAGGTCGTGTCCGTGATCAGGAGGCGTTTTTCTTTTCGTGTCCAGGCAGCAAATTTCTTTGGACCTAGTCTTTGTAGGAGCTGGCGCGTTCCGGGCGGCGGATCGATGCCGGGGACGCTCGGAAGAGTCGCCTTTTCGAGCGTTTTGGGGACTGGCTTGCCTTTTACCTCAGGATTGCCGTTGAGAATCACGTCGCCGAGATAAGACAGAAGTTTTGTGGCGCGGTCGCCGCGGCTTTGCAGGCGAAATAGCTCGGGCGTTTCATCGAGAAAAGAGGTCGTGACTTCACCGGCGCGGAAGCGCGGATGGTTGACCACGTTTTCGAGGAAGGGGATGTTGGTCTTGACGCCGCGAATGCGGAACTCGCGGAGGGCGCGGTCCATGCGCTGACAGGCTTCAGGAAGTTTCGTTCCCCATGCTGTGACTTTGACGAGGAGAGAATCGTAGTAGGCCGCGAGGACCGCGCCGGCGTAGGCAGTCCCGCCATCGAGACGAATTCCGAATCCAGCCGGGGATCGGTATGTCGTGAGCTTTCCGTAATCGGGCGCGAAATTCTTCTCTGGATCTTCGGTGGTGACCCGGCACTGAAGCGCTGCGCCATAGAGTGGCACGTTTGCTTGTTGCGGCAGTGCGAGCGGCTCATCATGCAGCTTGTGGCCCTGCGCTACGAGAATTTGCGAGCGCACCAGATCGATACCAGTCACCATCTCGGTGACGGTGTGCTCGACCTGAATGCGCGGATTTACTTCGATGAAATACCATTTTTGAGCGTCGACGTCGTAGAGGAATTCGACCGTGCCCGCGTTGCGGTAGTTGGCTTTTCGCGCCAGACGAACCGCGGCCTCGCACAATGCCGCGCGTACGGATGACGGCAGATTCGCCGCTGGCGCCACTTCGACAACTTTTTGGTGACGGCGCTGGACGGAACAATCGCGTTCGAAGAGGTGCAGGAGATTTCCGTGATTGTCGGCGAGAATCTGCACCTCAAGATGGCGCGCGCGGGGCAAATATTTTTCCAGAAAGACGCTAGCGTCACCGAAGGCCGATTTTGCTTCGCCCTGGGCTTCTTCGAGGCGCTGCTCGAGTTCGGCTTCGTTACGCACGACGCGCATGCCCCGGCCGCCGCCGCCCATCGCGGCTTTTACGATGACTGGATAGCCGATCGAGGTCGCGAATTTGCGCGCCTCCGATGTAGAACTGATCGATTCCTCCGTTCCGGGGAGCACCGGAACGCCAGCCGAGTCCGCCAGGCGCCTGGCAGCGGTTTTGTTTCCGAGGAGTTCGAGCAATTCCGGCGTAGGGCCGATGAATACAATTCCGGCCTTTTCGCAGGCGCGTGCAAATGAGGGATTCTCGGATAAGAAACCGTAGCCGGGATGGATGGCGTCAACACCCTTTTCCTTGGCCAAGGCGACGATACCAGGGATGTCGAGGTACGCTACCACGGGGCCCTTGCCTGCGCCGACCTGATAGGCTTCGTCCGCCTTGAAGCGATGCAGGGCGAGCCGGTCTTCCTGCGAATAAATTCCCACGGTGCTCAACCCAAGCTCGTTCGCCGCGCGGAAAATCCGTATGGCAATTTCGCTGCGATTGGCAGCGAGCAGTTTTCGGATGGGTTTGTTCTTCTTCATCCCTGAGCCGACAAGTAGGTTACGCGAAACTTTAGATTGTTTCACGCGCCCGAGCCGCGATTGGAGCACTTTTTTCGATTTGCAGGACAATCTATTTGAATGCGGATGACCGGACACGCCGGGAAATCGTGCGCAACACGCTAACTGAGAGACCGACGGCGCTGAGGTTACGGTGCGCTCGGACCGCTCGCCGCGGCCACGGCGGGTGCGTAGTTTTTCAACTGCCCGAGTTCCGATTGCACGGTAGCCCAGGCCTTGGCGTCACGCTTGGTCGCATAGGGCGCATCAGGCTCGGAAAAAAAGTGCAGTAGCTCGTTGCGCAGCTCCGTCGACATCCCGGCAAACTTCCGATTGGCCAGCTTGTCCAACAGTTTGGCATGAGCGTCGTCATTCATTGCGTATATCCCCGGCCCGGTGGCTTCCCCCACGTCAAAATTGTCGTTCGGCAGATCCAAGTGTTTAGTTTGCTCTTCTTTGATAAATCCCCGGTATTTGTCCAGCGTCGCATTGAAGCTATCCCGGAACATGTGCTGAGCCTCTGGGGTCGGCGTCTTGAACTGAAGTACCTTAAGGTGCCCAAACTTTGGAATCAGTTTGTAGAGGAAAGCCAGAAATCTTTCGCGAAACGTGGGCTTCTGATAATTCTTGCCCCACTCCCGCTCATAATTTGATTTCGAAAGATTGTAGCGAAACTTGCTCTTAGTAATCCCTGGCAAATCAGCCTTGATTTCGTCCTTCTTGAGACTCCAAGCGACCTTGGTGGCCATCGGAATGGTCTTGCTGACGGCATGACGGTAGGAGTTGAGCGCTTTGTCCTCGTCCACAAGGACATCCTTTAACCGTAGTCCGTAGGTCTGCTCAAATGCGCGATCGAGTAGGTCTTGCGACACCTCGAAACCAATCAGGTCATGGTAGCCATCAGGCGCGTAGCTCTCGTGTGCCACTTCAAGAACGTCGAAACCGAACTCCGTTTTGGTGTGAGCAAGCGGATCTTGCTCGTACCAAACGGTGTCGCCATACTTTTTTTGAAGTTTGGGGTAGAGGAGGGGCACAGCACGATTGGTTGCGAGGCGATGGCCATCATTGTCGGCGGCATAATGGGCCAGAGAGCCGACAGCAAATGCATACTCGTCAAGGTCCTTCGCGTCGCGAAGCAGAGCCTGCACAAAATCCCCGCTTCGCATGTAGTGCGTGAGGTCGCTGAAAAAATGGCTTCCGTACGGATAATAGCCCATGTCCTGGATGATAGAGCCACCGTAGGCATAGGCTTGCGCCTCGCTCAATTGCTCTTCGGTAGAACCAGGAAAACGTGCCAGCAGGAGCGGCTTGATGTCCGTCTCCCAAACGGCATCGATGATCGCTTCATGTGCAAGAACCGCGTAGGCCCTGGATGGAGTTGGCCAGATGAGCGCGAAAACGAGGATGCAAACGAAAATCGCCAGTAAACGGCAAAGCAATGGACACTTGACGCGAGACAGCAAAGACCCGCGCTCAATCTGCCACTTTACGCCGTGATGCCACGGCGCTTTACGGCTTGAGCAGGGGTTGTGCATAGCGAATAGGAACGCCAAAGTTGGAGCCGCCAAACCCGCGGACGACAGCGAACGTTACACCGATCACCTGGCCGTCGCGGTTAATCAGCGGCCCACCGGAGCCGCCAGAAGTAGTTTGGGCATCGTAGACGATTTTATCCGGCAGGACGTCGCCGATATGTCCCTGTGTCACAAGCGGACGGATCAGTTTGCGCTGCTCAAGTTCGTCGACAATTTTTTTTGGGTCGCCACCGCTCAACCTGACAATGTCTTTTACACTGTCTTCTCCAGCGCGCGCCATGATGGCGCTTATTCCTGTCGCGTAGCCGAGCGAGATGAGGAGCTGGCCGCTGACGGCAGCTTCTTTGCGGCCATCGATCTTTAGAATAGGGCGTTTCAGAGCGGAAATGTCGCCACGAAGAACGGCGAGATCCGCTTCGTCCGAGATCTGCGAGATGTTCATGGGAATGCCGGCAGCCGCTTCCGGGAAATAGGCAGTCATTTCCGCGATCGTTGGCTGCAAGCCTTGCTCCGCGGCGGCCCCCAGCTCTTCATTCTTCCACCAGGGTTGCGCGACATGATGGTTGGTTAGTATTTCATTTTGGCCAACGATAAAACCGGTGCCGAAGAAATCTTCGCGAACTTCAGGGGCGCGTCCATCGAGGCTATAGACCACATTCCCGTCGCTGTCTTTCAATGGTTGGCCGTCGGGATTGATCGCGCCGTAACGCAAGGGGCGATGCGAAGCCTGGTCTACGAAGGAAACCGAGACGTGGAGCAAGCAGACGCTGGGAGCGTTAGCCCGGATGACGCCTTCGGCGGCGTCGGATTGCGTTTCTACTTTCTTCAGCCGGCTGGTGGTCTCGTCCAGCTGCTTGCGCAGGCCGGAAACTTCGCTGGCGTCCGCGGCGGAGAGTTTCTGGCGAAGATCGTCGGTCTGTTTCTGGAGCTGTTGTTTCTGCTCGGTAATATCCGATTGCTGCAGCTCTTCGCGCGCTTTCGCGGCTTCCGCGACGAGATCCTCCTCCGTGCGCACGCCGTGCTCGAGTTGCGCGATCACAGAATAGGCCCGACGAGTTTCCTTATCGGCGCGCCGGGTGAAGAGCAGAAAAATGATGGATATAACCGCCGCGACGGCCAGGAGCGCGGAAACGCCGATTTTCAGAGCGCGGCCGGTAGAGAACGCGTCGCGAGTCATTTTTTCTGTAACGGCCAGAGCTTGAAACGCGGTGTGCGCGATTTCCTGGCCTTCTTCCGCGATGCGCGATTTTAGCCGCAATTCATCGAAGGTATGCTTGTCGCGCAACTGCACACGCACTCGGGCGAGCAGTTCGGCAGGCTCCCAGGGAGGTGTCATCACATCATCGGCGCCCAGATCCAGAGCTCGCGCACGCACGGCACCGCCGCCGCTCGCGAAGAGAATCACGCGCGTGTTGGCGGTGGATCCCAGACCTTTGATTTCTGTGAGAGAGTTGCAACAAAGGACATCGGCCAAGTCAGCAGAGAGTAAAAACACATCGACGGCGCCGGTTTGGACGACGCGGAAACCTTCTTCCTGCGAAGGCGCGGAGGAAACTTCATAGCCTGCGGAGCGTAAGACGTCCAGGAGCTGCTGGCGGAGTGCCTCGTCAGGCTCGACAATCAGTATATTCGGGTTTTTGGTCGACAAGTTTGGTAGTTTCCCCCGGCAGCGACTACGCAAGCTGGCCCCGCCTCGTACCTTTGACGCCGCCCGTTTCCAAATGGCTACATGGAATTTACATAATATCTGGAAATGGAAGGAGATGCATGTTTATGGTGCGGCCGGCGAGCTCAGCAAGGACGAGCGGACGTGATTCAAAGGACGAATGAATCGGATGAAGTCGAAAATGATAAAGAAGGAAATCTGCAACCCCGAGGTCAAAAAGGAGGTGTGGAAGGGTTTTCAGTACTTGCGAAGTACGCCTATGACGCGGCCCTGAATCTTGAGGTCGTTTGCGGCCACCATGATAGGAGCCATCTCCGAATTCGCGGGTTGGAGGCGGATCTTGCCAGCGCCCTCGCGGTAAAACCTTTTGAGTGTGGCTTCCTCGCCGCCGATCAGAGCTACGACGATGTCGCCGGCGTTGGCTACTTGGGTTTGTTCGCAGACCACGTAATCACCATCCATGATGTGGTCTTCAATCATGGAACTTCCTTTCACTTGAAGCACGAAGGAATTGCCACCGCGGGCAAAATCGCCAAGCGAAAGTGTCTCGCGATCTTCCACGGCTTCGAGCGGGCGGCCTGCGGCGATGCGTCCCACCAGCGGCAGTTCTTGAATTTTTCTGTCGCTGATCTGTTCCTTAACAGGTTTCGGCAATTGCAGGATTTCGATCGAGCGGCTCTGGTTATAGCCGCGCCGGATGAACCCTTTTTTCTCGAGCGTGGTGATGTGCTTGTGAACCGTGGCGAGTGAAGTCAGCTTCAGACCCTTGCCGATCTCTTCAAAGCTGGGGGCGTATCCGTGTTTGTTGTCGAAAGAAACCAGGTAATCCAAGACTTCTTTTTGGCGCTTTGTCAGGGCCATCGCTCGCCTCCACAGAAACTTTTGAAGCGCTCTCACTTTAGGCGAAAAGAAAGCGAACGTCAAGCAACAAGTTGTCTTCGTGTTACTTTTGCCTCCCTACGGCAGCACTTCTGGAAATGATATACGCGCGGACGATAGACAATCTTCCGCGAGGCTTGCGATGATGGTCTGCACATGAACACGCTAGCCAAGAAAGAGTCGCTTCCAGCGGTAACCGCTGCCGGCGTTGTCGCAATCATTTTCAGCGCGTTAGGTGTGCTGCTTGGCTTGTTGGTCGAGGTATCGATGTTGGTTGCACCTAGGCTGCAAAAATCGGAGGGAGCGCCAGGCATTCCCGCCGGTACACTTGCAGCAGTGGAAGTTTTCTGGCTTTTTGGAATAGCCATTGCGATTTTTGGCTTCTTTGCTGGCCTCGGCGTCCTTCGGCGGAGCAATTGGGCTCGGATCACGATGCTTGTCTGGGGCGGCATCATGGCTGTGTTTTCGGCAATCTCGATTCCGGTCATTTTCCTTGTCTTTAATTCACTCCCCTCCACCCTGCCCACTGGCGCAGCAACTGAGCCTTTTATGGAATTCCTGAAAGTGTTTATGGCTTTCTTCTATGGGATCCCGCTCGGGATCGGCATTTGGTGGCTGGTGCTCTTCACGCGTCCGCGAGTTGCGGCAGCCTTTGCTGCGGCGGCTTCTTTGGCAGCGCATCCGGCGGCGATGGATGCCTCCGCGTACTCCCCGCCGGCACCCACGGTGCAGACGCCTTTTTCTCCCAAGTCCGCCTGTCCGCTCCCACTTATGATCCTCGCGGGTTTCCTGATTTTCTCAGCGGCATGCATGGTTTTGGCGGTGCTTTTCCCAATGACCGGCTCGATGCCTTTCTTCCTTTTTGGGCACCTTTTCAGGGGCCTCTCCGCCAAGTTCCTCTTGGGACTCATAGGTGTCGTCCTCGGAATTGCGGGAGTGGGGATGCTCAAGCTAAAACCAGCCGCGCTTTACACCGTGCTGGTCCTGCAATGCGTCTTCTTCATAAACGGAATTCTGTCTGCGATGAATCCTCGTTTTCTGGCCGCGGCGCAAGAGGCCATGCAGCGCGCGGATGCGGAGAACCCGGCGTTCCCTGGCGGCAATCCATTTCTGACCGGTTCGTTCTTCCATTCCATCATCATCTTTGGCTTGTTTTTTAGTGCGGCCATCATTGCGATTGTGCTCTTCTACCGATCTCGCTTTCTCGATGCCGCTTCCGTCGCCAATGCTTGAAGTTCTGCAGATGACTGTGAACTGCCGGCAATTCCGGGCGTCTTTTCTGTAACGACACATTCTTGGGCGGCGGCCACTCTCCCTTCCTCACGCGGGCCGGTGTGGTATTCTCTTGCTGTCGGAACCGGGGGCCGGATTGAGCATCCAACCTGCTTGTCGCGCCGCCCATCTAACAAATTGAGCCACCCTCCCTTGGGGAATTCGTGTGGGAGTTGAAACACAGCGGAGCCTTGGTCACTATGTCAACTTTGATTGAAACGCCGCCGGTAAAACACAAACGCGAAGTGATTGATCGTGCGGTCATTCGCTTCGCTGGCGATTCCGGCGACGGGATGCAAATTACCGGAAGCCAGTTCACCAATACCGTTGCGCTTTACGGCAACGATATCGCCACGTTCCCGGATTTTCCCGCCGAGATTCGCGCTCCTGCAGGGACACTCCCCGGCGTGAGCGGCTACCAGCTGCATTTTTCTTCGAGCGACGTATATACGCCGGGTGACAGCGTCGATGTGTTGATCGCCATGAATCCGGCGGCGCTGAAGATGAATGTCGCGGACCTCAAGGCCAACGGAATCCTAATCGTGAATTCCGACGCGTTCACGGAAAACGATCTGCGTAAAGCGCAATCGAAGACGAATCCGCTCGAAGATCATTCGCTCGACAAATTCCGGCTGTTCTCGGTGGAGCTGGAGCGTTTGACAAAGGTAGCGCTCGAGCACCTGGGCATCGACGCCAAGTCCATCAGCCGGTGCAAAAACTTTTTTGCTCTGGGCATGTGCTATTGGCTCTACAACCGCTCGATGGAGCCGACGGTACGATGGATTGACGCCAAATTTAAGAACAAGCCCCTGCTCGTCGAAGCCAACAAGCTGGCGATGAAGGCCGGCTACTCGTATTGCGAAGCTACTGAAGCCTTCCAGATCAGTTACGAGATTCCGCCGGCGCAGCTTGCGCCCGGCTTTTACCGCAACCTAAGTGGAAACCAGGCGCTGGCGCTGGGCTTCGTCACCGCTTCGCAGAAATCAGGACTGCCGCTCTTTCAGGGCAGCTATCCTATTACGCCTGCTTCGGACATTCTTCACGAGCTTTCGCAATACAAAGATTTCGGCGTGATGACCTTCCAGGCCGAAGACGAAATTGCGGCTATCACCAGCGCGATCGGCGCAGCCTACGCAGGCGCGCTGGCCATCACCACGACTTCCGGCCCTGGCATGGCGTTGAAGACGGAAGCCCTGGGTCTTGCGGTAGCCGTCGAAATCCCGCTGGTCATTTGCGATATTCAGCGGGGTGGTCCTTCAACGGGATTACCGACAAAAACCGAGCAAGCGGATCTTTTGCAAGCACTCTTTGGACGGAACTCCGAAGCGCCGATTCCCATCATTGCCGCTGCGACACCCAGCGATTGTTTCTGGGCCGCACTCGAAGCTAGCCGCATTGCTGTCAAATACATGATTCCCGTCATCATTCTATCGGACGGCTATCTTGCGAACGGCGCCGAACCATGGAAAATTCCGAACGTGGATGAAATCCCGGCATTCCCTGTGAAATTTGCTACGGAAGCCAACGGTCCGAACGGTTATTTGCCCTACAAGCGCGATCCGCAAACGCTTGCGCGTCCGTGGGCGGTTCCAGGCACGCCAGGTCTCGAACACCGTGTCGGCGGCCTCGAAAAGCAGGACGTTACGGGCAACATCAATTACGAGCCGCTCAATCACGAAAACATGGTGCGCATCCGCGCCGCGAAAGTTGCGGGTATCGTGCAGGAGATTCCGGATGTGGTTCCCGCTGGCGATGCGGAAGGTGATTTGCTAATTGTCGCGTGGGGCTCCACGCACGGCGCCATCACGGCTGCGTTGAAAGCGCAGCGCGCGCAAGGCCGCAGAATCGGGCACGTTCATCTGCGCTATCTCAATCCGCTGCCGCCGAACCTCGGCGAAGTGCTGCAGCGCTACAAGACAGTTCTAGTGCCTGAGTTGAACTTGGGCCAGTTGCTATGGGTGCTCCGCGCCAAATATCTCGTGGACGCCATCGGGCTCAATAAGATTCAGGGCCGGCCGTTCAAACAGGCCGAAGTCGAGCAAAAGATCGAAGAGATTTTTGGGGAGAATTCCTGATGAGCACTGTTACGCTGCCGCCGATCACGCCTCTCACCAAGAAAGATTTTCAGACCGACCAGGAAGTACGCTGGTGCCCAGGCTGCGGAGATTATGCGATTCTTTCCGCGGTTCAGTCGGTTTTTCCTGAACTTGGCGTCAAGCGTGAGAATTTTGTCGTGGTTTCCGGCATCGGGTGCTCGAGTCGCTTCCCGTATTACATGAATACGTTCGGCTTTCATACCATTCACGGGCGCGCACCGGCGGTCGCCACGGGAATAAAGGCGATTCGCCCGGATCTCGAAGTTTGGGTCGCGACAGGTGATGGCGATGCGCTCTCCATCGGCGGCAATCACACGATTCACATGCTCCGGCGCAACGTTGGCCTGAAAGTTTTGCTCTTCAACAACCGCATCTACGGGCTCACGAAAGGCCAATATTCGCCTACGTCGGAGATCGGTAAGAAAGCGAAGTCGACGCCGTTTGGTTCGCTCGACCGGCCGTTCAATCCGATTTCTCTCGCTATCGGCGCCGAGGCCACTTTTGTGGCCCGCTCCGTCGACGTGTTCCAGCAACACCTGAAAGAAACACTGAAACACGCCGCTGCTCATAAAGGCTCCGCGTTTGTAGAGATTCTGCAGAACTGCAACATCTTTAATGATGGCGCGTGGTTCAACCTCACCGAGCGCGACGCGCGGAGCGAGCACATCATCCAGCTGGAGCACGGCAAGCCTCTGGTTTTTGGCAAGAACCGTGACAAGGGCATTCGGCGCAAGACCGACGGCGACATTGAAGTCATCCAACTCGGCAACGGCATCACGGAATCAGACCTGGTAGTGCACGACGCTCATCATCCGCGCCCATCCTACGCCTTCTTGCTTTCGCACATGGAGCATCGTCCGGGCTTCCCCACACCCATCGGCGTGCTTCGCGCCTGGGACGATCTTCCGCGCTATGAAGACGTCATGAACCAGCAGATCAAGGACGTTATTGCGAAACGCGGACCTGGCGATCTCGCGAAACTCCTGCGCGCTGGCGACACATGGGAAGTGAAATAGCTTCAGCCAGCCCGCGCACAAGTTTTCACATCGCTAAAATACAGCAGGCACTACCGCTTTGCTGGCAGCTTCTCCCGAAAATAAGTGCACTCACCGCTGACCGGACATATCTCGCACTTCGGTTTGGTTCGTTTGCAAATCTCGGACCCGTGACGCTTCAACAATAGATATGCCCTCTGCCTCGCGTCGAACGTCTCGGGGAGTTCCGCCGCCATTGCCTCCTGTGCAGCGCGATAACCGGCCGCGTAGTTTTTGTCCTCATCACCAAATAAAATACGTTGCGGGACCCCCGTACAAGCCGAAGGCACCGCAGCTGCCGGCGCCAGTCTCGCAAACAAGAGAATTCTGTCTGCACCAGGGTCGCCAATGACCGGAAATTCTTTCAACGCTTTCTTGGCGAGGCGGACCCCTTTGCCTGCGCCATTCTTCTCGTCCTGTAGCAATTTTTCGAGCGACCACTTTAAATCGCCGCCGAACTCTTCATTCACAATCTTTGCAATCGTCTTCAATCGTTCCGCGCGGAGCTCTGGCACAATTCCCCCGAGCCGCATCAACTTAGCCAGCTTCGCTTTTGGCGCGGCTAGAATCTCCACCGGCTTCGTTCCCACGCCGCTCTTTAAAGCTTCGTACCCTTTCGTGCATGATGCATCCGTCGCAGGGTATCCGCAGTTCACAAACAGGATCATCTCGTAAGGGTCGTTTGGCCCGACGGCTACCTGCTTGCCGTAGTGTTTCCCCAGCGCTTCGAGGACCCCGCCCAGCTCGCGCTTGGATCTCTGCATCTAGGCCTCCGACGCCCGCATCATATCCACAGCCCAATAAGCGTATGATTGGGTCCTGGGATTCCAGTCAATTCCGACCTACCTTAGGAGAAAGACTCATGAGCCCGAAAAACAACAAGCGCGAAGCTTCCTACAATCAGCTCGAAGAAGGCACGCGGCACGCTCGACCGATTCAACACCAGCACGCTCCCGAAATCCAGCCTTACGGAAAAATCGCCAAGCTGCCGATTGCTCTCGATGAGCAAGTCTGTGCTGGCAGCGCTGCGAGTCTCAACCAGCTTCTCGCCGACACCATGACGCTCCGCGATATGTACAAAAAACATCATTGGCAGGTGGCCGGCCACACCTTCTACCAGTTGCATCTGCTCTTTGACAAGCATCATGGGGAACAGGACGAACTCGTGGATGATATCGCCGAACGAATTCAGGTCCTGGGCGGCATCAGCCTGGCGATGGCGGCGGATGTTGCCGAGACCACTCTGATCCCCCGGCCGCCGCGCGGCCGAGAGGAAGCGCCGGTACAGATCTCGCGCCTTCTCGAAGCCCACGAAATCATTCTGAAGGAAGCTCGCACGATGGCCAAACAAGCCAGCGACGCGGGAGACGACGGAAGCAACGATTTGATTGTCTCGAACGTGATCCGGACAAACGAACTTCAAGTGTGGTTCCTGGCGGAACACCTTGTGGATGTGCCCCTGGTTCGGGCCGATAAGGCCAAAGCAGCCGCGTCCTAAGACTGGCTGTTCCTGGGCGATAACGCCTGGCAAACAAAAAGCTCGGACACGGAAAAAGCGTTTCAGCGAATTCGCGCGTCTATTCGGATAAAAGGCGTTCGGCACCGGAGCAAAGTTGCGCCTCCTTTGCACGGCGCAAATCCGCTTGAAGTGGGAGCCTGTTCTTATCGCGGCCCGATATTCCCAAGCTGCGGAACTTTAGGCCCTCCAAGCCGAACGCCGACCTTAAGGTCCGTGGAGACAACCGTGAAACATTTTCTTCTCGGAGTCCTCGCCACAATCGCAATTATCCTCATAGGAGGTTTTGCCTATCTGCGCCTCGGTCTGGCGGAGGCGCGCGGCGATTTGCCGCCGTCCAGGTTGGAGAGTCTCCTGATGTCTTCAGCCGTTCATGCCTCGGTCCGCCGCGAAGCGCCGGACATGCCGAACCCGGTTGCTCCTACCGACGACAATCTCATCGCCGGGGGAAAACTCTATTTCGAAGGGTGCGCCGGCTGCCATGGTATTCCAGGAAAAGCCAAAAAGGATGGAGGCGACGTGCTGTTTCCACCTGTTCCCCAATTGCCCCTGCTAGGCACCGAATACACCGAAGCCCAAATCTTTTGGGTCATCAAACACGGCATCCGTAGAACCGGTATGTTTGCCAACGGCAAGTGGAATACGGACCAGGAGATGTGGACCATGGCTGCGTACATCAAACAAATGCAATTGCTTCCGCCGCACGTCCTAGAAGAACTGGCTAAGCCAAAGAGTGCTACTACAAGTCAATAGCTGCAAACAGGTTTCCTCTCACCCGAAATTCGTTGCCGTTTTCTCTAGTTGCGGAACTACGCTCCCGCAGCCTTCAAATCGTCCTTGGCTTGCTTCTCCGCGTTCTTTGCCTCTGTCTTTGCATCGGCATCCGGCTTCATTGCGTGGATCGCTTTGCTCAAGCTGATCGCTTTATCGCCAGCCGGGCCCTGGCACGAAGACATATCCGCGCTCGTTTGCACGCCGGTCAGGTTTGACTTCAAGCAGTTGAAATCCAGTCCAACGTTTTTGCTGGCGTGCAGGGCGGCCACGCACCCCTCAAGCGCTTTGAAGTTTTCGCAAGCGCTCTTCGCGTCCGTGTTGGCCGGCAAAACTCCTTGAGCGTGCAAGTTAGCGGTTAATTTCTTGTCTTGTTCGTCCTTGGAATCGAGCGTATCGCTGGCCGACTTCGGATCTTTCCTCACCCACTTGATGGGATTCAGCGAATGCGTGCTGCCGCCCGAACTACTCGAGGATGCTGACCCCGCGCCCGCTCCCTGCGGCCCCTGCGCGGCGGTTTTGGCCGCACCAAAAGAGACGCTTATCATCGCCACTGCCACAATGAAGACTAGCTTTTTCATTTGCCCTCCGATCACTCTCTAAGGCCGAACTTGCGAGACCCGGACGGGTCCCGTCCATCAGTAGGCCACGCCGTTCCGACGGTAGCGAGGCATTGAAGGGCGAGTACTCCCCCAATCGGTCACGTTGTCCTTTCGGACAGGCCACCGGGAAAGGCGCCGGTTCTCGGCCGGCAGCGCTCGCAACCGCGAAAGAGGGCCTACTGGAAATATTCCAAGCTTGCAAACTATTGGGTTTTGCTGACGATTCGCTTAAAGCAAGGACTTCCGAGGAAGTGTTTTGAAACTGTGCCTTCAATTGAGCGTTCAAGAATTTGGGTGTCTCACGAGCGCATCCGCAGATAAACCCCGTAAAGACACAATCCCAATCCGCCAAGAAAAACAACAGGCGACAAGTAAACTGTCACCACAGGATTAAGGGGATAAGGGAGTGTCAGCGCGCTATAGCCACCGGCGAAATAGTGAATCACTGCGCCCAGAAGCATGTAGATCAGCCCGCGTCGAACTTCACGGCGGCCATCCCTGCCAGTGCGGGAGGACAAACGAACCTCAGAAACCTCCTCGCGACAGTAGGGACAGCGATTCATCCGTGCGGGCACCGGCTTTCCGCAGTAAGCGCACGGACGTGAAGCCCCGGCTTGCCCCTGAGAAGGATTCATAACGGCTCCAATCCTCCGCTACCAATAGCCTAAGTACGGGGTCCAGCCGCGTCAAGCGAATCCGCTATCAAAGGTTAACAAGGGGCTTGGCCGACGATTGAAGCAACATCGGCTTCTGAAACCGATTCGTTTGTGCTACATCTAATGAAACAGCCAACGCGGCTCATTCAAAAATGGAAGACATCTCTCAACTCGGCGCCTACGGCATTCTTGGCGACGTGGACCCCGTCCCACCGAGCCTTCTAAGCGCTTACCCGGAGCAGGCCAAGACGCTTTCGCTGCTTTATGAGGTAAGCCGCGAGCTGACGTCCATCCTCGATCGCGAACAACTGCTCTTCCGCGTCGCCCAGCGCGTCAAGCGTCTCGTCGACTACCATGCCTTTAGCGTGATGCTCTGGAACGAAGCATCACAGCATCTTGAGAGCGTATTCACCTTTCGCTATGAAGATCCGCGTCCCGTGCGCCTCCGCATGGCGCTCAACGAAGGCATTACTGGAACAGCCGCTGCCGAACGGCGCAGCGTACGCGTAAATGACGTCACGAGCGACCCCCGCCACGTCACCTGCGAGCTCGGCTTAGACACGGGTTCCGAGCTGGTGATTCCTCTACTTCTTCAGGACCGGCTGATTGGCGTGCTCGATCTCGAAACTACAGAGAAGAACGCCTTCACCGAACAGCACGAGCGCATGCTGGCGACGCTTGGATCCTACATAGCGGTGGCACTCGAAAACGCGCGGCTCTACGAAGAGGCGCGCGAGAATCAAGCTCGTCTCCAGGATGACCTCAATACCGCTCGCGAGATTCAGCGCCAACTGCTTCCACATGGTGCGCGCGGTATACCTGGTCTGGATCTCGCCGCGGCGTATGTTCCCGCGCGAGAGCTAGGTGGCGACTTCTACGATTTTCTTCCCTACGGCCAGGGCAAGCTGGCTATGGCTCTGGGGGATGTGTCCGGCAAAGGAACCGCGGCCGCGCTCTATGGGTCGCTGGCTACCGGGACGTTGCGCGAGCTTGTGGTGAGCAGCACCTGCAACCCCGCGAGCATGCTGCAAATGCTTAATCGCCGAATGTACGGGGCGCGGCTCGATTCGCGGTTCATCGCCATGCTGTTTGCCATCTACGATGCGGCGGCGCATCGCCTGACGCTCTCCAACGCCGGCGGGCCTTATCCTTTACTGGTGCGCGACGGAAGCGCACGCGAAATTCGAGTAGAAGGCGTTCCACTCGGCCTCTTCCCCGACACCGAGTACGATGAGACGACGATCGATCTTCAGGCCGGCGATGTCCTTCTCTTTGCCTCCGATGGGATTCTGGAATCGGAGAATGCCCGGGAAGAAGAGTTCGGCTCGAAGCGCTTACATGCGCTTCTGGCGAGTGCAGGTCCTGAGATTTCGGCGAATGAGCTCTCGGAAAAAATAATCGCGGCGACCGACGATCACAGCGGGCCTAGCACGAACCCCCACGACGACCGCACCCTACTGGTACTCCGCGTTACCAGTCAAGGGACCGCGGATTACTCCAAACTTCCCGTCATTTATTAGAGAGTGGGCGCAGAAAGACAAGTCTGGAAGTTCTTTAATGTCCTGTGACGGCGGGGACGGCTGCCTGCAGCAGCTCCGGCTTCTTCAGAAGCGGTAGCCACCTCTCCCGAACGTCGGCAAATTCCGGCAGATTTTTCTTGGAGACTGGATCGGACGGTGGCAAACCAAGCTTCTCGAAATTCTTGTATTGGCCCTTTTGCAGAATACGAAAATCCAGATGTGGTCCCGTGGCAAGGCCGCTGCTGCCGACGAGGCCGATGGTCTTTCCGATTTCGACGTGCTCGCCCGCGCGCACGTACATGCGCGACAAATGCAGATACATCGTTTCGTAGCCGTTCGAATGC
>DATDHE010000149.1:0-24152 GCA_036521695.1 Candidatus Acidiferrum sp.
CTAGGAGCCCGTCCGAAAATTGACTTTTTGAAGACTAATCCTTCGCGCGAAGCGCTCATATATGGCTATCCGATACGGTGCGCGTCGTCTAATGATGGGACCGCTCCTATGATTGGCATACTCGGGAGTATGGTTTTCCAACTTCCCATCTTCTTCTACACTTTCTTCTCGCTTTATCCGTAACATATCTTGTGAAACTTCAGAAGATTGTGGGTCATACAGAGCAGAGCCCACTCGCCTCGTACTTTTTCCAGTCCCCGCAAAAGAAACTGCCGGAATCCGCGGGCCTGCTTGATCTGCCCGAATACCGGCTCAACCATACATTTTCGTCTCGCGTAAACGGCCGCTCCCACCTTCGTCTTCAGCTTACGATCCATTCGCTCTACGCGACTGGCATCTTTCGGTAAGGGTCCCCGTTTGCAGGGCTCGCTCCGCTCACCGTGTTTCTGCTTTTCCGTCGCCACGAACCCTGCTATTCTTCTCTTCGCCAGGTACTTCAGATTTTCCTCCGAGCAATACCCGCTGTCCGTCAAAACTTCTTCCGGTCGCTGTCCCGATTGTTCTTGGATCGCCTCGATCAGCGGTACCACCTGTTGTTTATCGTTGGTGGCTTGTGTCACGGTTTGCCCCACAACCAATTGGAAAAGCGGCTCCACCGCCACCTGCGTGTTGTACCCCTGCACGAATCCATCCGCCCCTTTCATGATGCGCGACTCCGGATCGGTAAAGTTGTACTGGGCCTTCGCCTCGGGCTGCGCTTCCTTGCGATCTTTACCCTCGCTCTCGGCCTTTTCGCGCGCTCGCTCTTCCAATGCCTTCTTGGCTTCTTGAATCCGCGCTATCCGCGTTTCCCGTCGCTGTAACTCTTCCGGCAGTTCGTCCCCACGGCGATCCCGACCATAACGTTTATCCTCTTCTTCATCCACGGCCCCCGCGCGCTTCAACAACTCTTGCACTTCCTTCCGCAGCCGCTTCTCGGCCTCCCCCATCCGTCCATAACTCATGGCCTTGTGCTTGCTCGCGTTGGCTTTTACTTTGCTCCCATCCAAAGCCACTCGCCCCAACTGCAGCGCTCCCATCTCTAACACCAGGCGCAACACCTGCTGGAACAGTCCTTCCAGCGCTTTCAAATGAAGTTTCCGAAAATCCGATATGGTCCGAAAATCTGGCTGATTGCCGGCTGCCAATACCCGGAAAGCCACGTCTTCCGCCAGACGCTTCTGAATCCGGCGAGAGGAAAACACTCCCACGCAATAGCCATACACCAGAATCTTGGTCATCATGCGCGGGTGATACGGTGGTTGGCCGCGATCTTCCTCTTCATAGACCGACTCGATCGCCGAAAGGTCCAACTCGTCCACCACATCCGACACACAGTAAACCAAGTGATCGTCCGGCAACCAGTCACGAAGGCTTGGCGGTAACAGCAAATCTTGTTCAGGAAGGTAGGTTTTGTAAGTTTTGGCCATGACTCACAAACTTGCACACACTTCTTTTGGTTTCAAGTGAATTCAACAAAACTTGAGATGAATTCTCGGACGGGCTCCTAGCGGGTGAGGTAACTACGACGGGCTGTCTGCCAGGCGCCCTCGGCAACCAAGCCAAGTAGCCAAGTCTCGGGGACGGCAGTGGCTGTTTTTCCCGTTCCCCGCATCATAGAATCTTGGGGGTAATTTCGTAATAGAATAGGTATGCTGTCCTGGGACGGCTGGCCTAAATAGATCATGGCGATACGACTTTTTCTAACTTTGACCCTCTTCCTGATGGCCGACGCAGATATTCCGCGCGTCAATAGTCTTCGTCCGCCTGCGCAGCCCACCGTAGTTTTTCCCTCAGGAGAGGAAATTTCTCTCTTCCCGGACACCGCGCTGGACGGGCAAGGGGAATCGCAGACGTCCGCCAAGCCGAAGAGTACAACGTTGCAGGAAGCTTCGAAACTTGAACTCATTCGCTACGTTTCCGGCGAGTTCGCCAAAGCCATTAAATCCCTTCCCGCTGGAAAAGAGGGCTTGATCGTTTACGTTGGCAAGCCGCTCCAGCCGGAGTTTCTCGAACGCGCTCTGGCTACTCATGGCGCCGCGGTCAACAACGGCGATAAGGTACAGATCACCAAGCTGGATTTTCAAAACCACCAGATCATCGTGGACTTGAACGGCGGCGGCCGCGGGAAGAAACGATTGCGCGACCGCATCCACATTGAAATGGCCGGCATTCCGACTGGTCAAGTGACCAATGAGCAGGAAGACAAAGGCCCGCCAGGGCTGCAGCCTGGACAAGGCAGCACCATCTATCTCGATTTCAGCAAGCCGGTTCCGGACTTGAGCCCGAATGATTTGAAACAGCTCCTTTCTCCATTTTTGGACTTTTCAAAACAGCGCTCCGCGTCGGTTGTGTGGGTGGACACGTTGCCTCCGGAAATGAAGAAAGCCATCCAGGAGCGCCGGCCGATCCTCGGTATGGACCGCGAACAAGTGGTAGCCGCTATCGGCAAGCCCGATCACAAAATTCGAGAACGCGACAACGAAGGCAACGATATCGAAGACTGGATCTACGGCCAGCCCCCTTCGAAAACTGTGTTCGTTCGCTTCAATGGCGATCGCGTGACCAACATCAAGCAATACCCTCAATAGATATCAGTTTTACCTATGCGGCAGGAATCGTCACTATACGCTCGTAATTCGACCATCCCGCTTCGCGTTGACTTTTCTTTCTGCAGCCCATAGCATTTTGAGTTCGACTTTGCGGCCGCTTCTCCTTGGAGAACCCGCCGCAGTTTCAAAATCCCATCGGAGGAAGTAATGCCCATAAAGGTTGGCATCAACGGCTTCGGCCGCATCGGACGCAACATCATGCGCACCGCGCTCGATGACAAAGACATCCAGTTCGTCGCTGTCAACGACGTTACCGACGCCAAGACCCTCGCGCATTTGCTCAAGTACGACTCCATTCTCGGTAATCTCCCGCACAACGTCTCGCATACGAACGACTCGATCTCCGTCGAAGGCAAGTCTTTCAAGGTTTTCAAGGTAAAAGATCCCGCCGAAGTTGATTGGGCCAGCGTCGGAGCGGATATCGTGGTTGAATCCACCGGTCTCTTCACCAATGGCGCCGAGGCAAAAAAGCATCTCCGCGGCTCGGTCAAAAAAGTCATCATCTCCGCCCCAGCCGAAGGCCCTGACGCTACCCTCGTTCTCGGCGTCAACGACAAGACCTACGATCCCGCGAAACATCACGTCGTTTCCAACGCCTCTTGCACCACGAATTGCCTGGCCCCCGTCGCCAAAGTGCTCCAAGACACCTTCGGCATTCACAGCGGCACCATGACCACCATTCACTCCTACACTAACGACCAGAAGCTTCTCGATTTGCCGCATAAGGATCTCCGCCGCGCACGCGCCGCTGCCATCAACATGATTCCCAGCTCGACGGGCGCAGCCAAAGCCCTGCATCTCGCCATTCCAGAGTTGAAGGGCAAGCTTGATGGTTACGCCATGCGCGTTCCCACCCCGAATGTCAGCGTTGTCGATCTCACCGTTTTTGTGGAAAAGCCCGCCACCGTCGAGTCTGTTAACGCCGCTCTAAGAGCCGCGGCCAACGGGCCCATGAAGGGCGTGCTCGCCTATACCGAAGAAGAACTTGTCTCCGCCGATTTCAAAGGCAATCCGAACTCTTCCATCGTCGATTCTGGGTACACCAAAGTCGTCGGCGATCGCTGCGTCAAAGTCCTGGCCTGGTACGACAATGAGTGGGGCTATTCCTGCCGCTGCCGCGATCTAATCAAATTCATGGCTGCAAAGTTTTAGTTAATGGGCGGAGGGGCGGGGCTTGTTTACCGTGTAAAGGTTCCCGCCCTGTGATGCTTCGAGCCACAAATAACGAATCACGAGCCACGAATCCATGAATAAACTCACCATCCACGATCTCGAACTCCGCGGCAAGCGCGTTTTCATCCGCGTAGACTTCAACGTTCCTATCAAGGACGGAATCGTCACCGATGAAACGCGGATCCGCGAAACCATCCCCACTCTGCGCCTTGCCATTCAAAAAGGCGCCCGCCTGATCCTCGCTTCGCATCTCGGACGCCCTAAGGGCGGTCCCGATTCCAAGTTTTCCCTTTTCCCGGTAGCGAAAAAACTTGAAGTCCTCATCGGCAAATCCGTTCGCTTTGCCTCCGATTGTGCCGGTCCGGTTCCCGAATCCAAGAGCAAGACGCTCGCCGACGGCGAAATCCTGCTTCTCGAAAACGTGCGCTTCCATCCTGAAGAAGAGAAAAACGACGAAGCTTTTTCTAAGCAACTTGCCTCACTGTGCGATGGGCTCTTCATTTGCGACGCTTTCGGCTCCGCGCATCGCGCCCACGCTTCGGTTGTCGGCATCACGCGCTTCGTAAACCAGTCTGCCGCTGGGCTGCTGATGGAAAAAGAGCTCACCTATCTTGGCAAAGCGCTCACCAATCCCACGCGGCCTTTCGTAGCTATTCTCGGCGGGGCAAAAGTCAGCGATAAAATTGAAGTCGTCGAGAACCTCATGAAAATTGCCGACGCCACGCTCATCGGCGGCGGCATGGCCTACATGTTTTTCAAAGCACAGGGCCTGCCCATCGGAAAATCTCTCGTCGAAGACGACAAGCTCGATCTTGCCCGCAAACTTCTAGCCGATGCCAAGCAAAACAATCGCAAGCTGCTGCTTCCGGTGGATCACGTCATCGCCCCCGAATTTAAGGCCACCGCTCCTGCCACCACGGTTGAAATCGCCGCCACACCCGCCGACCAAATGGGTCTCGATATCGGCCCAAAAACCGCTGCGGCTTTTGCCGCGGAAATCTCGCGAGCCAAGACCATCGTTTGGAACGGACCAATGGGCGTCTTCGAAATGCCCGCTTTTGCGAACGGCACTCTCGAAATCGCCAGAGCCGTCGCCGCCGCCACCACTGCCGGTGCGACCTCGATCGTCGGCGGAGGCGATTCCGTCGCCGCAGTGCACCAGTCCGGGGTCGCCGAGAGAATTTCCCACATATCGACCGGAGGCGGCGCCTCACTTGAGTTTCTCGCCGGAGCTAAGTTACCCGGTGTCGAAGCGCTGATCGATAAGCCCACGGAAAAAGTTGTCAGCATGAGCGCTCCCGTCAATCGCCGCCGTGTCGTCGCCGGAAACTGGAAAATGTACAAGACGCAAATGGAAACCGAGGTGTTTTTCTCCGCGTTTTCCATGCTCGTTGACGGCATCAAGCAGTGTGACATCGTCATCGCCCCGCCTTTTACTGCTATCCACGCCGCCGTCGAAGCCGCTCGCGGCTCGCAAATCGCCATCGCCGCACAGAACGTCTTTTGGGAAAAGGAAGGCGCATTCACCGGCGAAATCTCCCCGCAAATGCTCGTCGAGGCCGGCTGCCGTTACGTTATCATTGGCCATTCGGAGCGGCGCCAATTCTTCGGCGAAACCGACGAAACCGTAGCCAAAAAAACCAAGACCGCCCTCGCCGCTGGCCTTACCCCGATTGTTTGCCTCGGAGAGAACCTCGAGCATCGCGAAACAGGCGCCACCGAACACATTTGCAAGGCGCAGTTTCTGGGCGGCCCGGGTTCGTTGACCGCCGAAGCATTCTCCCGTATTCTGATAGCGTACGAACCAGTGTGGGCCATAGGTACGGGCAAAACGGCCACTCCGGAAATCGCGGCAGAGGCTCACCGATTCATCCGTCAATGCGCCGCGGAGAAGTTTTCCGTCGCTCCCGCCTCCGCGTTGCGGATTCTCTATGGCGGCAGCGTCAAGCCTGACAATATTCAGGGATTGATGGCGCAAGAAGAAATAGACGGCGTACTCGTCGGCGGAGCAAGCCTCGACGCGAAATCGTTTGCAAGCATCGTAAGAGATTGCGCAGGGAGATAGAAATGCCAGGTTGGATGAAGTGGACTATTGCTATTTTGATCGGTTTCGCAATCATCGTCATAGGATTTCGCTGGGCAGGCGCGTTGCTCACCACGTTCTTCGTGATGAATTGCCTCGTTTTGATTATCGTCGTTCTTCTGCAGAGCGGGAAAGCCGCTGACCTCGCCGGAGCTTTCGGCGGCGCGGGCAGCCAAACCGCCTTTGGCCCGCGCGGAGCTGCTACGATTCTCTCTCAGGCCACTACGTGGTGCGCTATCATGTTCATGATCTGTGCCCTGGCTTTGATGATTCGCACGGACAAAGCAGTTGAGCAGGGCGGCTCGGTGTTGCATCAAACATCCAAGTCTTCGCCCAAGAAGACGCCCGCGACGACTCCGGTCGCACCATCGCCTGCGCCGCAGTCTTCAGCGCCAGCTCCGCAAAGCAATCCGCCTGCATCGAGCACCACGCCGGCTACCACGCAACCCGCTCCGGCCCAGCCGAAGAAGCCCTAAGCGGGCGGCTATTCCGTCTGATGTAGCGGCTGTGCAATCCCGCTGTTTGATTTCGCGATTTGTAGATGCTGGGCTTCAGCCCCGGCATTGCTCGGTTTTTCTTCAGTAAAGCATCCGACCCGTCACACCCTGATTGATTTGAGCATCGAACCTAAAATCCCTACGTTGTTATGAACTCGCGGATGGGTGTCCGCATGGATTTGGGAGAACCAAATCGCACATTTCTCGCCAAATGTCGAGTCGTGGCGATGGATCTAAGGTCGCAGGGTGAATCGTCGAAGATCGGGGAGGGGGATTACCCCGCGGCACAGGCCCGGACATCAAAGCGGTCATCGAGCAATTGCATCTCGCGCGGGTCGTGCTGGTGGGCTGGTCGATGGGACAAGGGAATGCAGACGAATCGCGCACAGACGACGGACGGCTTCGTGCGCTCGATGTTTCGCAAACCTCAGAAGGAAGAATATCCACAAAAACTAATCAAAGCCTCGCTGGCCACACCCACTGATTCAGCGATCGCCATCGGGCTCGCTACCTTTACAACCGACAACCGTCTGGCAATCGCGAAAATCAACAAGCCAACACTGATCGTCGGCGCCAATTAGGATTTGGTGCCGCAATTTCAGGAGATGCAGAAGCGCATTCCCGGCGCGAAATTTGCACTTTGTGACGACGCTGGGTACGCGCTTTTTGTCGATGACGCCGACAAGTTCAACACATGGCTCGATGAGTTTTTGACGAACTTGAAATAGCACGACAGACACCCGATGGCACAGGTACGGCCCAAACCGCATGCCTGATTAGTGCGGTGATCGGAAAATGGCCCGCTGCTGTTGCCTGGATGGGCTGGCTGGGCTTGCAGGCTTTCTCACTGGCAGTTAAACTGTCATTGTCACCGAAGTGCGGTCGTGGCGGAACTGGCAGACGCACCAGCTTGAGGGGCTGGCGGTAGCAATACCGTGGTGGTTCGAATCCACTCGGCCGCACCAAATTTTCCTCGAACAAATTGCAGCTTCGAATTCCGCCAGGGGCTCGAAATGAGGGTGTAGGGCAGGGCGAAGTCCGTGTAGCCCTGCGGCCTTTTCTCGGCTTTCCAGGCCCAGCCCTACTTCTGCATATCTCTCAAACTCTGCTCGTACTTATCAAAAAAATCCAACCCGGCTTTTTTAACTCCAGACCGAGCGCCAACCTGGTTCCCAAATTCCAATAATTGATCTTCGTCCACATTGTAAGCCGGCCATTTCGCCAGTCCGTTACCGTTAGGACCGCCGTTCGTTGCAAAGTTCACCCAATAACTCGTCATCGCGTCGCTTAATCTCTTGTCCGCCGCCTCCCATGGGAAGGGCCATACAAAATTTCCGAAAACATAAGCAATGTCGGCAGCATGGAAAGCGCCCAAAACTTTACTCTGCGGTCCAGGTGGCACGCGGCTGAAGTAATAAAGGTATGCAGCATGATGCCCAGTTTTTACTTCCATGCGCGCCCAAGTGCGCATCTCCCATTCGAATTGCTGATCGCGAAACGCTGCGTAGAAGGACTTAACCGCTTCCTCATCCGAACTCGCCGGATAAATCTTCAGAAATTCACTGGCAAGGCTTCCGAACCGCCCGCGCGCACCTACGACAAATTGTTCGGCCTTTATCGAAGCCCCCTGCGGTGCCAGGGCAGTCCCTTCATCCGAATTATTTCCAACGAGCAGCGGCACATCGCTCTGTTTCCCTTGCGCAAAAATCGTGTACACGTCCTGCGGCAATACGTAGCCATCCACAATCGCCCGCGTGGGTTGATTGTCGCTCGACTTCAGAAGCTCTTCGGCACTCTTTCCTCGCAGCGTCTTTAGAACGTCTTGCGTGATCCCCATCGAACCAGCAAGGCTTGTGCCGCTCTTTTCGGCTTCCGCCAGGCTCTTCATCGGGGCGAACGATCCGCCGCTTTCCCCTATCGCACGTTGAAACAGTCCCTCCGCCAGCGGGCTGGCCATAAGCACGTTCACCGCCCACGATCCGGCTGACTCGCCAAAGATCGTCACCCTGTTTGGATCCCCGCCAAACGCGGCAATATTTTTCTTTATCCATTGCAGAGCCGCAATCTGGTCAAGGAGCGCATAATTTCCCGATGCGTGGTGTTCAGATTCTGCCGTCAGCTCTGGGTGCGCGAAAAATCCGACCATCCCCAGCCGGTAATTGATCGTCACTACCACCGCTCCCTTGCGCGCCAAAATCTCACCGTCGTACGAACGGCTCGACCCGATCCTCGCGTAAACGCTCCGCCATGGATCCACACCATCACCGGGAAATGTTCGGCAGCGGTCGTGGCCGGCGTCCAAATGTTCAGGTACAAGCAGTCTTCATTTCTGGGAGCCAGCTCACTTTGGTAGAGCCGCGCAACGTCCGGATACGGCGACTGCCAGCACACGGGTGAGAACTCTTTCGCCTCGCGCGTTCCTTTCCAGGACGCTGCAGGGAGCGGAGCCTTCCACCGCAAATCGCGCACAGGCGGCGCCGCAAACGGCACTCCGCGAAACACTAGTCGTTGCTGACAGAAACCCTTGTTCAACCTTAACCGTATCGGTCTTCGCCGCAACCGCCTGGGGCGCAATCACCAGACAAGTCGCCGCCGTGAAAGCGAGTGCAATGATCATTCGTCTCATGGATTTCTCAAACTCCCTTCGACGGCTTTTCAGGGACCTTTCTTTCGTAACGCGAACAGCCCACATTGTATAACCGTCTAACCTGCTCACCATCAGAGCGGTTTTCCAGCACAGCATAGTCTGCCCTTGCGTTCCACTCGCTTATTTTTACCCGCTTCTTTGTTCTGTAATTTCAAATCCCTTTGAGGTACCCTTTTTTTCAACGTCAGTGGCAATTTTGAATGCTGGAGGGGATGCTTTTCATGTTAAAACACACGCTTCGTTTGCTTGCTGTTGCTTCGCTTATCCTACTACCCGCTCGTGCTGACGAAGATGTGGTCACCGCCGTCCAAGGCACAGTCACTAAGATTGATGCCGCGGGCAAAACCATCGCCGTCAAAACGAAAGACGGCACGGAGCACACGATTCATTTTGTGGACACCACCACTGTCCACGGCGCTCATGCTACTACCACCGCGGCCAAGGACACTTTCCACGGCATAACCGAAGGCTCCGAGGTTGTCGCCCACTACACCGCAAAGGGCGCGGAAGAAACCGCCGTTGAAGTCGACAAAATCGGCAAGGGGGGAATGCACGCCGTCGAAGGCACCGTCACTCACGTAAGTAAAGACGGCAAAACTGTTGTTGTTAAAGCCGCCGATGGCACGGAGCATACCTTTCGGGTGGTAGGCCACGACACCATCATTTCTGCTCAGGATATCGGCAAGGGAACTGAGAAAGGCGCCAAAGTCACCGTGTACTACACGGGAAGCGCAAGCAAAAAGGTCGCTCACTTCTTCGAGAAACTCTAGCGGTCTTCGCTTTCACAAGTCGTACCGCACGCAACGAAAGCTCTTCGCGTTTCTTTAGCTGGCGATAAAACGTTGTAGATCTTCGGCTCCGTTTTTTCGGTTGGAGTGGCGCACAACTCGGCGGAGCAAAATCCTGTCTATTCGGCTTGTTTCCTTGCAGCCTGCCCGCAGCAAACAAGAAAAACGGGGGAATGATATTATCACGGGCATTATGAAATCAGAATCTCGCCCTTTCCTAATACTGTTTGTCCTGTTATTGACTTGCGCTTCCGTCTCTCTCGTCTTCGCCCAATCGGCACCGCTCGCTTCGAAGCATGCAATAGTCCTCCGCGCTGCCCGTCTCCTCGATATCGAAAACGGAAAACTAATCACTCCCGGCGAAGTCCTCGTCGAAGACGATCGCATCGTCGAAGTAGGCTCCTCGGTCAAGCATCCGCCAGCCGCCGAAGTCATCGACCTGGGCGACTCCACGCTTATGCCCGGCTTAATTGACGTTCACGTGCACCTTTTCCTGCATCCTGGCGCCGAAGATCTTCAAACCGTCGAAGAGTCGGTTCCCCAACGCACGATCATTGCGCTTCTTGCTGCACGCGATGACTTGATGGCGGGCTTTACCGCCGAGCGCGACATGGGCACCGAAGGTGCAGGCTCCGCCGACACGGCCGTCCGCAACGCCATCAATCACGGCCAAGTCCCCGGCCCGCGCCTGCGCATAAGCGGCAACGCCGTCGACATTCTCGGCGGCCACGAAGATGCCAATCGTTACAATCCCGAGCAGCACGTCCTCTCCAACGCCACTTACGCGAACAACGCCGCCGAACTCGTAACGGTTATTCGCCAGCAATTCAAAGAGGGAGCCGACTTCATAAAAATGTATGAAACGGGCGCCGACTCTTATCGCGACGGCCATCTCTCGACGCCCTTCCAGTACACAGAAGCGGAGCTCCGCGCGGCAGTCGAAGAAGCCGCACGCATTGGCAAGCGCGTTGCCGTCCACGCCACCGGCGAGCCCGGCACGCTCTTCGCCGCGCGCGCGGGCGTGGCCTCCGTAGATCACGCAGACCAACTCAGCGACGAAACCATGCGGATTATGCGCGAAAAACAAATCTTTGCCGTTCCTACCTTCACCATCTCCGAATATTTTGCCGATCACGCCGCCTCTCCCGCCCAAGCCGAACGCGACCACCGCGCTCTAGATCTTCACGCCCAGGAATTTCGCAAACAACTTGCCGCCGGCGTCCCGATGGCTGTCGGGTCCGACGTCGGTCCCTTTCCTCACGGCACGCAGGCCCGTGAACTCAACCTGATGGTTAAATACGGCATGACTCCGCTTGCCGCTCTTCAAGCCAATCTACTGAATGGCGCGAAGCTGCTCGGTTGGCAGGATCAAATCGGGGCCCTCAAACCAGGCTACCTCGCTGACATCATTGCCGTTCCCGGCGATCCGCTGCGCGATATCAGCGTCCTGCAAAAGGTGACCTTCGTGATGAAAGGCGGTACGGTCTATCGCCATGATCACCCATAGAAGCTACAAGCTCGAAAGGCTCCGACTCGAAAGTTCCTGTTGGAACGGGGCTTGGTTATCCTGTAAGGGCCCGGCCATACCTCGAGAATTGGAGCGTATTTGCCAGTAGCAGCTCTAAGTCTCCAGGGGCAAGCTCCGGAACATTGCTTTCTGCCTGTCGGGGCGGTATCTTGGCTTTTGTCCGCTAACTGAGCTGAGCAAGCGGAAAACTTCGCAGCTCATCAAGTGAGCCCGTTTAATGTCCGTTGTCCGTTCTCAGGTCCTTCCGCAAACTCAGTCTGAAGGAATGAGCCAGCTCGTCGACGCTCAAGACGCGAAGACAACCGCTGGCCTCGTCTCATCGGATCCCACCGAACGCGGCCGTTGGCTTTGCTCCCAACTTGAAGCCGGCAATATCCTCTTTTTCTCGCATCCCCCTTTTGATATTCCCAAGGACGATCGCAGCTTTCTCCTCGGCCAGACGCAAACGAGTTCCGCCCTTCACAAAAATGTCGCCTATCGTCCCGTTGAAGACCGCATCACCGGCCTCGCCAAGTCCGAAGAAGTCGAAGCCGCGCGCCTTCGTCTCATCCTAAAAAGTTACTCGCAACACGCAACGCAGTTTCTGGGCGAACTTCTTCCATCCTACGCCGGAAAATGGAAACTCGATTTCGCCAGCTTCCGCCCTCTCGAAGAACGTGGACGACCCGCCCGTCTCCACGCGCGGAACGACTTGCCGCATTTCGATTCCTTTCCCACACGGCCCACAAACGGCGACCGCATCCTGCGTTTCTTCACTAATCTAAATCCCAGCCAAAACCGTGTCTGGAGCACCTCACAGTCCTTCGAAACCATCGGCCCGGATTTTGCCAAGTCCATCGGCTTGCCCCGTGCGCGCAGCACCAATCCGCTCGCTCGGAGCGTGCGCGGCCTTGCCGGCGCCTTGCGCATTCCCGGCGCACTCCGTTCCCCTTACGACAACTTCATGCACCGCTGCCACAACGCCATGAAGGAAGACACGAACTTCCGCGAAACCTGCCCCAAACAACGTTGGGAATTTCCTCCAGGTTCCAGTTGGATTGTTTTTACGGATTGCGTCAGCCACGCGGTCCTCGAAGGGCAGTATGCCCTCGAGCAGACATTTCTGATCTCGCGTCAAGCCATGGTCGAGCCGGAAAGATCCCCGATCGCTATCCTCGAACGAATCGCGGGCTATCCGCTCTCAAACTGACGTTGGACTATCCGTTCGCCAATCACGGAGGTTCAACGACACCAGGTCACGCAGCTCGCACTCACTGTACGAAAATTCCAAAATGGCACAGTCCTGAGTACCCTGTCTTTTACGTGTTGGTCGCAGCAAATACTCTTGCAATTTAACCAGCCGTGCCCGCGAATCAGCGTAGACTGGAATTGCCATGGAGAAACTCAAAGCATTTCAAGACGTAGCGCGCACAAACGGTTTCGTTGACGTCGAAGAAACCGATGACGGAACTGTATTGTGGTTGAAGAAGCCCACTGCGAATGCGGAAGACCGCATGTGCGTCGACAGCCTCACCAACAGCGTCACTGTGTTCTGGGCCACCATACCGTGGAAAATAAACTCGAAAACTTTTCGCGCCGTTTCCGCTCTTCAGGAGTGGTTCACCCTGACATCTCGTCAGGCCGCGTCCATGACGAACCGCGACGCCCTCTTGCGCCTCGCTGCGGATAAGAACGACGCTCCCGCCATGGCTGCTCTCTGCCAGAACAACGCCGAACTCCTCCGCACATCCATCGCCCGCTTTTTCGAATCCGGCGCAGTCTCTGAAAAGGCGCGTTCTGCAGTCATGCAACGCGTCGCCGAGCACGCTCGTTCCTATCACGCTGACCAAGAGCCCGACCAATGGTTCGCCAAGTCTCTCAACTCCGAATGCGACCGCGTCCGCAACGAAGCCATCCAAGCCGAAGCCAATAAAGCCTGAGATCTAGGGCAGATCTCGGTCGAACGCACCCACCGGAGAGCGGTTATCGCCGCAAAGTCTGAAGTCTTGTGATTCGTGTCATCCAGCCGCAAATGCTGAGCTCATTCTGCTGCCAGATATATTCAAGAATGTGAAGCGGAGTCGATTGAAGAGGCGGCTCCGCTCCCTATACATCAATAGATTTTTGCGGGATCAATGCTTAACAGCGGCCTTAGCGTACCTATCATAGAGCGCCTTATGCGCACTCCAGTCTGGAGTCGGCGGCAACGCCTTCAAGTTGGCCCGGTTGCCAAGGGCATGGGGAGTCTTGCACACCACTCCCGCCGGCGAAAACGGACTGCTCGGCTGGGTCAGGTCACTGACCATCGTTGAGCTGGAATCGCAAGTGATAATCTGTCCCTGAGCATTTCCAGAAAAAGTCACGCCAGTAAAGTCCGCACTGGAGTTGACTAGAGCGAGTATCCCCGGTCCATAGTTCTGAGTCACTTGCCCGCCTCGGAGATAAACCTCCGAGTTTCCGTCCACGCGAATTCCTGCACTACGTGCATTCGTAAAAGTCCCGTTTTTCAGCACCTGGTTCGCGCCGAGGAAGTAAGCCTGGCTATTTGCGTAAAGGTCGATACCGGCGTCAGTATGGCCTGAAATTAGCGCCGCTAAGGGCCCGCTGATATCCGCGAAGGTTGCCTGGCTTCCCATGCCAACGGAAACTCCTACCGGCCCGTTGTTTTGAATCAGATTTGGCTGTCCGATGCTAAAAAATGAGATCTCAGCTGTCTCTTGCAGCCAAGCGCCGCCCGATTGGTTCCCCGAAACCACATTCTGCCCGAGAATTGCGCCAATTTGAGCATGAGCGCCGCCTAGCAATTCGATACCGAACCCGGGGTTCGATCCTGGACCGAACACGTTGTTCGCAATTGTGGTGTTTCCGAGGGTAGCGAAGTTGGCTTGCGAGGTCCACACCCCGGGTCCGCCATTATTGCTGATATCGACCGTTCCGGCCCAAGCATCTACCGAGACAAACGAATTGCCGCCGATATTCATCCCGCCAGCCGAATTGTGGTCAAACGCAGCGCTCGCACCGACGGTTACATCGGACATTCCATATACGCTCAAGCCTACTCCGACATTTCCATTGCTGGTACAGGCGTCCACGTCGATACTTCGGCTGTTCGAGACCGAAATGCCGTTTCCCGATGGGTTTGTCAGGTTGAGTCCGTAGAGCATCACATTCTGTGAATTACTAATAGAGATCCCGCCGTTAATCGTAGCTGTCTGTCCATTAATAGGCTCCGAGGCTCAACGCGCTCACGCCAGTCAGGGAGACATTCTCCGTGCAGGGTCCTTACCAGAATGAAGCTGCCGGGAGTTGCGTTCGGCAGCGCCGCATTGATACTAGGATAGGCAGACGGATTCGCCCCAGTGCAGTCGACGATCAAGTACTACCCACGTACCGCACTTGGACATAACAAGAACAGCAAGATCAAGATCAAGGGCATGATCGATAAAGAACTCCTGGCCGCCAGCTTCTTGGCTGCTTTCATGGTTGCTCCTTTAAGCTGAGGCGCGGTCCTCCGGTATGGAACCCCGGCCCGGGGTGGCTCGTGCACTGTCTCACCTGGTTGTTTCGCTCGAACGGTTATTAGCAACGCCAAATCCGTAGCTGTCAATAGTGACAGTTGCTGAGCCTCTGCCACGAGCGTAGTTTGCGCGGATGATTAGTAGGTCATCGATATGCACGTATACAAAACGAATATTTCTCGACAGAACCTTTCCCAGCAACGTCGGCACAACAGTCTTCCTCATTCCAAGGGTCGGTCACGGGTGCTATCTGACGGTGATTTTCACGGCGCCGGCATTGACACCGTCGAGCGTGACAGAGGAAGGAGCAAACGCACAAGTTAGGTGCACGGGTAGATTGCCGCAGCTGAACGACACTGTCTGCGTGGAACCACCGAGAGCAATTACACTGATCGTGGACGTGCCGGGCTGTCCGGCACTCAGCGTCAAGCTCGCGGGCTGGGCTTGCATGGTGTACGTGGAGGGGCCCGTCCCGTCGAGTTTTTCGGTGCCGAAGGTGGTAGTCCCGCGAATCTCCGTGGCGCTTCCAGCCTCAAGCCTGCAGGCGTATAGTTGCTCCCGGCATGGTCACTTACGACAGTAGCGGCAGCGCGGCCCCGGAAGCGCCCCCTCCCGGTTTTCTCGACCGCACGCTGTTTAACACCGGCCACAAAGTGATCGGCCTACGATACCTCTGGCTAGCCCTGAGCAGTGTGCTCCTAGGGATGCTCCTCTCGCTGCTGATGCGCCTTCACCTCGTCTGGCCTGGCGCGCAAATTCCGTTTCTTTCCGGATTCGGAAGCACGCCGGAGCGCTACTCCGCGCTCACCATGTTTCACGGCTCTTTGATGGTTTTCCTGGTGCTCACCACCGCACCGCAAGCCGGATTCGGCAACTATTTTCTGCCTCTCCAAATTGGCGCACGGGAAATGGCGTTTCCCGCACTGAATCTGTTTTCGTTTTGGGCCACCGTTGCCTCGCTCGCCGGCATGACCACTGCTTTTTTTGTTCATCCCGGTGCTGGCATCGCACTTTGGACGGCCAGCGTCGCGCTCTTCTGCCTCGCCGCTTTGCTGACGGCCCTCAATTTCACCGTCACCACTCTCGATCTTCGCGCGAAGGGCATGACCTTGCCACGGATGCCTCTCACCGCTTGGGCCTGGTTCATCAATGCCATCCTCAGCCTATTGATCTTCAGCATTCTTCTCGCTGCTTGCGTTTTTCTCCTCTCCGACCGTCTCCTCGGTTCCCAATTTTTCTCGTCGCTAACTTTTCTTTCCCGGCAGCCACCCTCTCTCGCACAGTCCACGCTGCTTTCTCTCTGGCAGCGCCTGTTTTGGTTTTTCGCGCAGGCCGAAGTCTACGTTGCCATGCTCCCGTGTTTTGGAATCGTGTCGCATCTGCTCTCTACCTTTTCGCGTAAACCCGTCTGGGCGGAGCGTGCCGCGGTCCTCGCCCTATGCGGCGTTGGGCTCTTCGGTTTTTGCGTTTGGGGCCAGCACATGTTTTCCAGCGGACTCGATCCATGGTCCCCCCCGGTTTTTTCTCTGTTGGCCGCCTCCTCGCTCGGCTTGCCCGCTTGTGTTCTCCTCTTCAGTTGGTTCGGCACTCTCTGGAACGCGAAAATTCACCTCAACACGGCAATGCTCTTCGCTCTTGGATTCATTTCTCTGTTCCTGGCGGGCGGCGTTTCCGGACTTTTTCTCGCTCGCAACGATCTCGCGACTGCATCTGTCAACGACGAATTCGTCACCGGCCACTTTCATCTGGTGATGGGTGTTGCTGCCACTTTCGCAATCCTCGGTGCCCTGTTTTTCTGGTTTCCCAAAATGTTCGCGCGCCGCCTAAATGAAACTCTCGGCAAGTTCCACTTCTGGCTTACCTTCGCCGGAGTCTATTGCGTATTCATGCCCATGCACTGGCTCGGTCTGATGGCCCACTCACCCATACCAGGCGGGGACTTGGCCGCGGCCGTGCCGCCAGGCGCCTCGCTTCGCACGTTCGTCACTTTTGCTACGATTCTCACCGTTGCCGCGCAAGCTCTCTTTCTCTTGAATTTTGTTTGGAGCCTGTGGCGCGGCGAAAAAACCGAAGACCGCAATCCGTGGCGTGCCACGACACTCGAATGGAGCGTTCCGTCGCCCCCGCCCATCGACAACTTTGAAGCATGCGACCCAAAGGTCTATTGTAGCGCGTACGAATTTAGCTCTTCAGGTGCGGCTACAGACTTTGTGCCGCAGAATGTTGCACCTCCGCCTTTGGAGCGGGCTTCACATATAAAGCAGTCAACTGGAGCAAGCACTAAGGAAAAGTAAAAAGGCTCAAGTGCCAGGCTCAACCATTGTCGAGGACATCGAACTCATCATCGAAGACATCGGTGGCGGCGGAGGGAAAAATCCGCCTCCGGGTGGAGATGACGGGGACGAAGGTGGCAAGCGTCGCGGGCGGCACGTGCCTTCTTCGAGGCGCTACGCCACGGCGATCGTGATCGCCATCGTTTCCATCGTCATGTTTTTCATGGCCATGGCCAGCGCTTTTATTTATACACGGGCCAACAGCAACCGCTGGGTGCCGCTGCATCTTCCGTGGTTCATTTGGGTCAATACCGCGATACTCCTCCTAAGCAGCGTAACGATGGAGCTATCTCGCCAGCGGCTGGCGCTCGCGGACGTCCGTAAATTCCGGCAACTCTGGTTCGCAGCCACAGCTCTCGGCGTCCTTTTTCTGGTCGGCCAGCTGGTCGCTTGGCGCCAATTTGTTCTAGCAGGTTTTTACGTGTCCACCAATCAGGCCAGCAGCTTTTTTTATATTTTTACGGGCTTGCATGGCTTACACCTTCTTGGTGGAATCTGCGCCTTGCTCTATGTGTCCTTCCGCAGATTTGAAAAAGCGAAAGTGTCGCGCTCCGTCGCCGCCGAAGTCGCCTCCTACTACTGGCACTTCATGGATGGCCTCTGGTTTTTCCTGCTTGCCCTTCTCTATTTGGGAAAATGATTTGCGGCTCGGGTCTGTGAGGTCAGCGGAAGCTGATTAAATGGGTGACAAATTCAGAGATGGCTTCCGCAATGCGGGCAATTTGCTCGGAACGCAGCTCCGGAAACATCGGGAGAGAAAGCACTTCTTGCGCGGCGTGCTCCGCGTGCGGAAAACTGCCGGCCTTGTGGCCTAGTGAAGCGTAGAGCGGCTGCAGATGTAGCGAAACAGGATAGTAAACGGCACTGCCAATTTTCCGCTCGCTCAGCAGCTGAGCTAGCGCGTCACGTTGCTCCACGCGAATCGTATATTGGTGAAACACATGCTCATACCCTTCCGGAATGAGCGGCGGTGCGAGGCCAGGTATGCCGAGCAAAAGTCTTGTATACGCGGCTGCATGCGCTTGCCTCGCGCGTTGCCATTCCGGCAGGTGGCGCAACTTCACGCGCAAAATGGCAGCTTGGATTTCATCGAGGCGGCTGTTCCAACCGGGTTCGCTGCTGACGTATTTACCGGATTGTCCGTGATTTCGCAGCGATTTTAGCCGCGCCGCCATTTCGCTCGAATTGGTAACGACCATCCCGGCGTCGCCGTACGCGCCAAGGTTCTTTGTGGGATAGAAACTCAGGCAGGCGGCGTCCCCGAGTGAGCCGGTGCGGCGGCCTTTATACTTCGCGCCGATCGATTGCGCGTTATCTTCGATTACTCTCAGTTTGTGCGCTCGGGCGAAATCTAAAATCGCGTCCATGTCGCATGCAAGCCCATAAAGGTGCACAGCGATAATCGCGCGAGTCCGCGGAGTCACGCGGCGCGTGAGATCGGCAGGATCGAGGTTATAAGTGTCCGGCCGAATGTCTGCGAATACTGGCTTGGCGCCGAGCGCGCTGACGGCGCTGCCCGTGGCGACGAAAGTGAACGGCGGGATCAGAACTTCGTCGCCGGCCTGAACCCCACAAGCGCGCAGCGCAAGGATCAGGGCGTCTGTTCCGGATGCGACGCCTACGCCATGCGCTACGCCGCAAAGTTGCGCGATTTCCTGTTCGAATGCGGAGCCTTCGCGTCCCAAAATGAATTGCTGCGACGCTAGGACGCCTTCGACGGCGGTTCGAATTTCCGCGCCAATGACTGCGTATTGCGCCGCAAGATCGAGTTGCGGCACGGGCTCATGCAGGGAAGTTGTTTGTGGGTGCGCGCTCATCCTTTCTTCAATTCCGAATCGGAGTCCGGAGCAACCTCCCGAGTATATGTCAACGATCCCGGCCCTGCGCCAATTGTCTATATAATGATGCGCCAAACAAAATGTTTGCGAAACGGACAAATTGGAATCTCGAGACGAACCGCCTAGGCGCGGCCCTAGCTGCGCATCGCGCGGCAGGGAAGCCGCTGCTCGATTTGACGCTTTCGAATCCGACGGAGTGCAGATTCCCCTATGACGAGGAGGCCATATTAAGCGCGTTGCGCAATCCTGCGGCGCTGAAATATGAGGCGAATCCGCGAGGGCTCGCGGTGTCGCGGAGCGCGGTGGCGCAGTACTACGCGGAGCGGGGTGCGCTTGTTTCGAATGACGATATTTTCATGACGACAAGCACGAGCGAAGCGTATTCCTACGTGTTTCGAACGCTGTGCAATCCAGACGATGAGATCTTAATTCCCGCGCCGAGCTATCCCCTGTTCGAATTCCTCGCCGATATTCAGGACGTGCGGTTGGCGCGCTACCCGCTGGTCTATGATTACGGATGGCAGATCGATTTTCACGCGCTGGAGCAAGCGATTACGCAGCGAACGCGGGGGGTGATCGTGGTCCATCCGAATAATCCAACCGGGCATTTCACGAAGCCAGAAGAGATGCGCAAGCTGAACGAGATTTGCGCCACGCGCGAGATCGCCATCATCGCCGACGAGGTGTTTCTTGATTTTGCGCTGAAGGAAAAACAGATCGCAACTTTTGGCGCGAATTTCGAGGCGCTGACGTTTACGATGAGCGGACTATCGAAGTTATGCGGATTGCCGCAAATGAAGGCGGCGTGGCTGGTAGTGAGCGGCCCGGAAGCGTGGAAAAAGGAGGCACTTGCGCGTCTCGAGGTGATTGCGGACACCTACCTCTCGATGAGCGCTCCAATTCAGCTGGCTATACCTGCGTTTCTGGAGCAGCGGCACGCGTTCCAGAAGCAGGTGATTGCACGCGTGCGCGAGAACCTTTCCGAGCTCGACGGGCAATTGGCGGCACAAAAGCCCTGCAGCCGATTGAAGACCGAGGGCGGGTGGAATGCTGTGATACGCGTGCCCCCGACCCGTTCGGGCGAAGAACTTGCGCTTGAACTACTGGCGACAAGGGGAGTTTACGTCCATCCTGGCCACTTCTATGACTTCCCGTCAGAAGGAATCGTGGTGATCAGCCTGATCACGCCGGAAAACGAATTCTCGAGTGGGCTAACGCAGCTGCTCCTTCACTTTTGACCCTGAGTTCGAAGTTTCCCAGACACCCGGGATCCAGGCGGCCCAGGCAAACCCATCATTTCGTACTGCTTAAGCGAGAATTTATAGTTGGGAAGCGGCAATTAGATACGGTTCCCGCAAGTGGTGCCGGGCGGCTGAGCTGTTAGCGTTGGCCTGTCTGAATATCACTACTGTCCGGTTATAAGCCGAACAGAATTAGCTGGTTAGAATTATCGAGTAACTCCGATTGGGAGTCGAATGCTTCGAATACCTGTAAAATGGGCACTTTTTCAAGACTGGTGATGCTGAAAATCTGTAGAATTTGGTAAAGACTCTTCTCCAGCCCAAGACGCTTGCGAGCGATGGCCACCAGCACATAAATCGAGACGGCGATCCAGATTTGAGTCTTCACGGCGTTCTGGCTCGTGCCGTAGAACGCTTTGATGCGTAGGTGCTGTTTGATCCATTTGAAAAATAATTCCACCTGCCAACGACACTTATAGATCTGGGCAATCGTAAATGCTGGAAGCGCAAAGTTGTTGGTCAAGAACTTGAGTCGCTTCTTCGTTTCGATATCGAGATAACTGACTCGGCGCAAGGAATCGGGATAGGCTTTCGCGGAATCGATCGCGGTCAGAATGACGGTGTGATCGGATCGCACGCCTGTAGTCTTGTCCACCGGATGGGAGTAGCGCCGCTGCAGCAAGACATTCTCTTTGGTGCGTACGACGAAGAATGCCGAACAGAGTGTGAACACGAATAGGCGTTCAAAATCGATGTAGCCGCGGTCCATCACATAGAACGCACCGGCTTCGGGAAAGAACTCATCCAGAATGTTCACGTCGTGCACTTTGCCGTCTGTAATGCGGATAAACGTGGGAATATTGCCGTGCAGGTCGAGTAGCGTATGCATCTTCACCGCTGCTTTGTGCTCGCGAAACTTGGCCCAAGGGAATAGCGAGAGGCAAAGATCGATGGTGGTGGAGTCCAGAGCATACAGACTCTGGTCCAGATCGACATCGATCGGATCGCTGGCATAAAGCGGACGCGCGATAGCGATCAAGACTTGGGCAAAGTCGGCATAGATCCGCCAGTCGCGTGATTCGTTGGCGTCGGCCAGAGTGGATCGTGCCACCTTGCTTCTGAACCCCATGTGGTAGAGCTTACTGCCGATAGACTGTAGGCACGTTTCGATGTCGCGGAGACTCTCTCGATATGTTAGTTGTGCGAAAGCCATCGAGAGAAACTGATCTCGGCAGGAAAAGTTTTGTACCTTATGATCGCCGCGGTAGCGGCTTACACATTTCTGAAATTCGTAGGCGGGCAGAAAATCCATTAGCTGCGAAAAAACAGTGCGTCCGGTATTCACACCCCATTGTTTCGCAAAATCAGACCCAGTCGGATGGAGCCAAAACGCCCGTTTGCATTTCAAATCGAAAAAAGTCGAAATGCCACTTAAGCCGCTGCGTTACAAATAGTTACGTCGATATGCGAATGCGACAACCGGACAGTAGTGACAATATCTAAACCGCGTGCTCCACACGGGTGAAATACTGGGCTACCCTGGCAAGACTCTCGCTTGCTTGGTTTCATTTGCCTTGATAGTTCAAACGCTGACCGGATTTTCGCTTTGGCGAAAGAGGCAAAACCAAAAGACCGAATTTGTTTCTCCTCCATCTAATTAACCGCCGAAGTGGGTACTGGAACGAACTTACCAGAGGCATGTTCGATTACTGTCGCGGCGCAAGCGTCACTAAAGTGTGGAACTTCTCAAAACGGGACTCTGGGGCGTGAGCCAGAAAATCACTTGCCGACTATCACGCTTACCAGGCATCTCTAACAACGTCGGTCCTGTCAAACACTTTTTGAGCAGACTTCTTTCACTTAAAAGAGTTTTTCTCTTTCGTTTTCTTTCGTTTTCTTCCTTCTCAGCCTTGACGACCACGGCTCGCCTGTAATCTTTCGGTCGGTTTCAGTCCGACCTAAACATCTCTTCGATCAAAACTTCGACCATGATTACTACTACAAACTCCCTCTTGCGAAGGAGCGGGATACCCATTCACTGGGGCGGCGTTTCTAGTTCACGCCATGCCTGATACCGAGCTGTCCCGCGTGCGAACCAAACTTGATCCACGCTGAATATTCCCAACCGTTCCGCCACATCCAGTACATCCGAACCGCGAGTCTTCGGGTCATGGCCACCTTGGCGATGTTTCTTTGCCGGCGCATCGCCACGTGTATGTACCGTCGCCTCCAGTCCGAATCCCAACGCGCTGCGGATTGCGCAGCTTCTCCCAGCAAGAAACGCAGCAGAGAGCTGCCTTGCTTGGTGATGTGTCCCAGCCTTTGATGGCCAGCACTGGAGTCCTCGCACGGGATCAGTCCGACATAGCTGCCGATCTGCTTGCCGCACTTGAACCGCTCCGGTGTCCCTATGATCAGCACGAAGGCCAGTGCCGTCAGTGGACCTACGCCAGGGTGGGTCATCAGCCGTACCACTTTGGGCCACTTCTTCGCTTCCCGCTCGATCGCTGCGGTTAGCTAGAGGGCTGGGCGCCAGCAATGGCGCCCGGCCACTCGACAGTTACCCAGCAGCGGCGTTCTGGGAGATCGGAGCGGAAGCAGCAAATGATAGCACTGCATTTCCCACAACGAGACTTGAAGGAAGTGATGGATCTATGTGGCCTCTTTTCGCCTATAGAACGCCTGCTCCTCCAGCCCACCTGGCGATATAGCTCTTAAGGAAAGCGGTGAATTCCTCAGCGGCCGCCGGGAGTTTCTTTCCCCGATTGCTAATCTGTTGGAACTCCAAGTTCACGACTGGATCGATCAGCCTGTTCATCGCGACTCTTCGATTTCTGCACGCGGGCAGCCCGAAGGATGGAACAATAGCAATCCCTTCGTCCGCTTCAACCAATGCGATCTGAGTATCCAGCGCATTGACGACCGCACCGCGTTTGCAAACTACCCCTGTTTTCTTCAAATGTTTGTCCACAATTTGCTGCACGGGACTTGTAGCTGGCAGAGAGACCAGCGTCGCTCCCTTCATGGAAGACCATGTCGCCGAAACTGAATGAAATGCAGCATCCTTATCCGGGCGTATCACCATCAGAGAGAAACGAAAAAATGGAATGCGCCGAATGCCCGGTGCGTTCCTGAAGATACCCAAACCCATGTCGAGCTTGCCAGCTTCAACCCTTTGCATGATCGTAATTTGATTGGCATCGTACAATTGAATGCACACATCGGGTCGCTGATTGCGGAATTCCTTGATGGCCCGTGGCAGGATGTTGGCGGCAACCAAGGGCGCCGCCCCAATCGATATTACGTGAGTGGTTTCCTCCGCCGTTCGTCCAATCCGTGACATAGCAGCATCGAGTTCGCGCAGACTCCGCCGGGTAACTGCGAGTAATTCGTTTCCGCGAGCCGTCAATACAACACGGCGGGTTGTGCGATCAAACAGACGGAATCCGAGTTGGTTTTCCAACTCCCGTACCAGCAAGCTCAATCCTGATGGAGTTATAAAGAGTGCTTCTGCCGCCCGAGTAAAGCTGCGATGCTGTGCGACAAGTTGAAAAGCCCGGAGCTGTCGGGAGGTAAATTCCATTGTTGAGATCTTATCAACAATTACTGAGCTTTTTAAAGTTGTGTTTCAAACACTTCCACTCTTAGAGTGCGTGGCCATGAAAGCCGATTTGATGAAACACGGATCAACTGAACCCGGCACTGCTGGTAGCGACACTTCAAGCAGCGCTTGGACCGGCCCGCTCCTTCCGCTAACCGCAGTCCAGTGGGTTATCTGTGCAGTTGCCGGTCTGGGATTCGCCTTTGATCTGTATGAATCCTTGATGACCGCTCTCATCGTGGGGCCCGTTCTGACAACGCTCGGACATCTGAAGG
>DATDHE010000150.1:0-21015 GCA_036521695.1 Candidatus Acidiferrum sp.
GATGAACTGGCCCCAACTGCTGAAACCGCGGGCATGTCGTTCGACTTGGTGCTGGCGTACCGCCGATTCAAATTCCAGACGAGGGATTAACTGCAGAATCTGTGAGAAAATACTGCTGACTCGAGTCAAGGCTGAGCCTCCTTAGCGTTGCGATTGGTTCTTCGTGGAACCCAACCTCAAGCTATCAGATGCTCGGCCTTACTTGTTTCAAAATCCCGAATCCTAATTTGGACAAGCGTGATTGCACATCTATTGTACAGCGGTAATACCATTTTGTTTTAATACAATAGTAATCGGGCAGTGGCGCGTCGGACAACCTTAGCGCCATACAACGGTTTGCGTTATCCTTTCTGGGTGGCACACCTCTTCGCGGTTGGTTTTTAAAAAGGTGGGTCTCCTTCTTTCATAGCGGGCCTGTGGCCTGGGCATCATCCCACTCGCTAAGCACTGTAGTTCGCCACAACTCGTGCCACTTTTCCCGTCGCTGACAGCTCCATGAATTCTGCCGTGCGTGTCCCCTTTTGATTGAGGTAACAGAGCACCACGCTGTTTACGCCCCAGAGCACGTCCTCAAGCTGAAAGTGGAGTTCGGAGTAGGCGGTGAGCCCTCGCTGAAAGTAAGCTCTCAAGTTTGCCTTTCCGGACACCTTGCCATGCGGCGTCCCCAATAGCTGCGCGGCCACTGGCGAAGTCAGCTCGACGGCATCCTCATAGTGCGTCAGGATCAACTCCAGATCATGAGCGTTCCAAGCCGCCACCCAATGGTTCGCCAACTTCCAAGCCTCGTCTCGCGTCACTCCCGTCCCTCCAGTCCAACGTTCGTCAAAGCGTAATCGTACGTTGAGAACCGCATTCACGATAGCAAAGATTCGCTAAGCTAAGGCGGCGGGCCGGACACCCCTAGCGCCATACAACGATTTTGACTTTTTTTTTCTGGGGTGCCCCACCTTTTCGGCGTTGGTTTTTTGAAGGGCTTGCATCCTTCAAAACAAAAATCCTCTCTCGTTTGTCTGCCACCTCAACTGACTACGGCTCCTCGCTCCTCACCACTTACTACTCCCCACCCACTATTCTCTGCTCACTATTTTTCATCGGAAACAAACTCGGCTCAGCAAGCGGGGAGTCCGCAATGGCTTCCAACTCGGGATACTGCACCCGCAAGGGCTCGGGCACCTTCACTTTGGAGCGTTTCAAAATGCTGATGAGCTGCAGAGCGTTGACGACGCCTTTGCCTTGGTAGTGGTTGTTGGTGATGACGAAGACTTCGCGGGAGCGCTCAGCAACTTTGGCGACGCGTTTGGCCCAAGGGGCGAGTTCTTCGGTGGAGTAGAGATAGTTGTAACGCTCGTGGGAAGGGACGGCCGGATCGTCTGTGAACCAGGTGTCGTAGCGCCGGCCATGCAGCCTCACATAGCCGATGGGGGACGTGGATTCAGCGCCCGGCTCGAGCGACCGGCCGATGATAGGTTGGTTCGTGGCGGCGACCATGGCGGGTGACGCGGCGCCGGGCGAATCTGCTGGATCCGGATTTTTACCAATTGTCTCGTGCGTGAACCTTTGCCAGAGTTTGGCGGTGAAGACGAAGCGTGGGTTGGCAGCGACGCGGTCGATCCACTGGACGGAGTGGTCGGGCCGAATGGGATTGTAGAAAGAGGTGTTGATCTCGATGGTGTCGAAGAATTCGGCGAGATACGTTGCATCGTGAAATCCTTTGCGGCGGCGCGACGGGTAAACGTAGCAAAACCAGTCTGGATAGCACCAGCCAGCTGGGCCGACGCAGATTACCGATTTGGCAGCGGGAGCGTTGGAGTTGGAAGAAGATTTTTTCGATGGTGCCATAAATCGAAAGCCATTGTAGGGGCACCGCATGCTGTGCCCGCCGGTTGTAGCACAGCCACTCTTGGCTGTGCGCCTTTTGCAGTGACGTGAGACACCGCACAGGCAGGAGTGCCTGTGCTACAAAAACACGGAGCGAGCGCGCTGTCAACGCAGAGAGAGGTGCTTAGTGGCGTTGAATTTTCTTCGCAGTACGATTGCCGGGCGCGTTGCGCGCTGGTATGCTGGGGCATGATGCGGTGGAAGAAGAAATTCCGCGTCGCCCGCCTCTTCTGCAAGAACTCCTACAGGTGCATCCATGAAACTTTCCATCAGCTACAAGAATGTCGAGCCGCACACGCCCGCGGAAAAAGAAGTCGAGCGTTTCGCGAGCAAGTTGAATCGCATTTTGAAGAGCTATGAACCGGATCTGGTGCTGTTGCACGGCGTATTTTCCAAAAATTCGCATCGCGACGAGCTTTCGTTTTCGCTGAATTTGTCTTTGCCAACCGGGACGCTGCACGCGACCGGAACGGGCGAAAATGTGCGCGCCAGTTGCAAACAAGCGTTCAGCGAATTGGAGGCGCAACTGAAGAAGCACCAGTCGCGCCTGCGCAAAGATTACGAATGGAAGCGCAAGCGCCCGCGTCCCGCGCCTCCCGCAGTCGAAGCGCTTTCGTGACGGCGCGCTCTTAGCGTGGAGACCGGGATGCCCGGCCATCTCAGTTTGAGAACATCAGGCTGATTTGCCGAGATACTGAGACGTAAGCGTCGAAAGCGCGCGCCTTTTGGATAAAGTTACGGAAAACTGCCGTCTTGAGACCGAAGTAGTGCCTGCCCCATAGAACGCGTAAGATATTGATAGTGAACGACTTACGTTTCCGCAAAATCCAAGACAAACCGCCTTGACTTGCAAGGTAACTTTCGGAGAGATACCGAAAGCGGCGGAGCTTTTTTCGTGGTTTTGGAGATTGCATTGCCCTAATCATAGGCTTGCCTCTCGGATACGTGTATTCAGGCCCAAGAGACGAAGGGACTTTACGAGAGATGCGCCCCAAAATACTAATTGTCGACGACTCGGTTACCACCCTTTTGATGGAAGAGATGCTCCTGAAAAAGTACACCAATTTTGACGTGGTGCAGGCGCGCAACGGCCAGGAGGCCGTGAAGGTGGCGCTGGAGGAGCAGCCCAGCTTGATTTTGATGGACGTGGTGATGCCTAAGATGGACGGGTTTGCGGCGTGCCGGGAAATGCGGCGGCAAGAGAAATTGAAAAAGGTGCCCATCATTTTGGTGACGAGCCGCGGCGAGCCACAGAATGTGGAGCAGGGATTTGAAAGCGGTTGTAACGATTATCTGACGAAGCCCATCGAGAGCAACGAATTGGTGCAGATGGTGAATGGATATCTGGGCGTCGAAGGAGAGCGCTAATTGAGAAGCGGGACGAAAGACATTCGATGAGAGAAAAAACTATTACGGGACCGGAAACTAGTGGCAAGAGCGAGAAGACTTCAACCGCGGCTCTTGCGGAACAGTTGGAGGCGCGTTCGCGCGATTATTTGCGGCGGTGCTATGAGACCTTGCCGTCGGTGGAGCGGCACACGATTTGGAGCCGGCTTTACGCGGCGAGCGAGCGGTTGAGCATGGCGGTGCGCGAAGGCGATGTGGCCAATGCGGTGATTGAAATTGGCTCGAATCTTTTGGGATGCGAAGAGATTGTGATTGTGCAGTTGCACTCGGAAACGAAGGTGATCTCATTATTGGCGGCGGCAGGAATTTCGGCTACGCAGCGGCGGGCGCTGGCGTCCAAATTCGACCAGATTGCGTCGGAGATTAAGCGCGGTCAGGCGCGAATTGTGGACAAACGGATCTCGGGAGATGAATTTTTGGTGAGCATCGGAGTGAGCGCACTGGTTCCGTTGTCTCAGGGGCAGAAGGCCGAAGGGGCCATCGTATTTTTCAATCTCTTGCCACAGAGGAGGTCGTTCGACTCAGGGGATCGCGAGCTGTTGGGATTGCTTTCAGTTTATGTGGGGCCGAGCCTCTTTGGTATTTAGGGATTGGGGATTGTCTCGAATGAGCGGGTTTGGAGTTTTAGTGAAGACGGAAATACGGAGTAAGAAGTGGTCGGCATCCACTGACAGAAGTGGAGGCGACGTGGCCTTGAAATTGATCGGAAATTAGGATGGAAATTCAGCGCGACATTATTTTGAAGAGCTTTGTTGTGGAAACGGGCGAGGGCCTCGCGCAGATGGAAGAGGCCATCCTGGAGCTGGAGTCGCGCCCGGAAGACGGGGAATTGATCCAGACGATTTTCCGCGTGGTTCACACGATTAAGGGGAACGCGAGCATCCTGGAGCTACCAAAACTGCAGGCCTTCGCGCACACGTTCGAAAACCTTCTGGATGAGATCCGAAGCCGCAATCTGAATGTGATGCCGGAAATCATAAATCTGATGCTGGCATCGCTGGACATTCTGCGGGAAATGGCTGCTGGCGCCGCGGAGGGCCGGGATGAAACGAGCGCGCGCGCCAGGGAAGTGCTTGGCAAGATTTCCAAGAGCATCGAAGGCAGCTCGCAATCCGGTCAGGCGAGATTGGTAGGCGAAAATGAAGGCGCAGCAGAGCCCGCGGCGTTGCGGACGGGGCACGCGAACGATTCGCTGCGGACTCTGCGCGTGGACGTGACAAAGCTAGATCGATTGCTGGATCTCACGGGTGAGATTGCCATTGCGCGCGGGCGAATTGCGCAGTTGTTGGAGAACCCAGGCGAAGCCGATCTGGAGGCGATTCGAGAAACAGCGCGTGCCGCAGACTGCCTGCACACGGAACTTCAGGAAACGGTGTTGAAAGCGCGGATGGTCTCGGTGGGACCTCTTTTTCGGCAGTACGCTCGCACGGTGCGCGATTTGGCGAAGTCTCACGGCAAGCTGGCGCGGCTCCAAATCGAAGGAGAAGACGTGGAGGTAGATACATCGGTCATCGAGCACCTGAAAGATCCGGTGTTGCATATGATTCGAAATGCGATTGACCATGGAATTGAAACTCCCGCGGTTCGCAAACGAAAGGGCAAGCCGGCTTCCGGGACGGTTACCGTACGGGCGGCGCACGAAGGGGGGAGTATCGTAATTGAAGTAAACGACGATGGGGCGGGATTGAGCCGGGAACGGATTTGCGATGTTGCGCGGAAGCGGGGAATTGTTGCGGAGCCAGAAAAGGTAGCGGACGACGATGTCTTTCAGTTGATCTTTGAAGCGGGTTTTTCCACGGCGAGTGCGGTCAGCGATCTCTCTGGCCGCGGAGTGGGGATGGATGTGGTGCGCCGGAATGTGCAAGCGCTTCGCGGAAATGTATTTATTACTAGCGAGCACGGGGCGGGTTCGACTGTTCATATTCGGCTTCCATTGACATTGGCCATCATCGAAGGATTCGGTGTCGGCGTGGGCGAGGACACCTACGTTATTCCCGTGGACCAAGTGATCGAATGCGTGGAACTGCCCGCGAAGGAACGAAATTCAGGATTTGCGACGGGCGTGCTGGAGCTTCGCGGCGAGCCATTGCCGTATGTGCAATTGCGAGAACATTTTCGAAGCAGCGGGACCCGGGCGGCGAGGCAGAACGTGGTTGTGGTGCAGCACGATTCGCATCGAGCGGGGCTGGCAGTGGATCGGCTATACGGGGCTACGCAAACGGTCATCAAGCCTTTGCCGCATGTGTTTCGAAACGTTCCGGGAGTTTCCGGTTCGGCAATTCTGGGAAATGGGAGGGTCGCGCTCATTCTCGATATCCCGGCGTTGATGCGCAGTTTTGAGGGGGAAGCGACACTTGTTGTATGAAATGTGAGTTACAGCTATGTGGGCCAGAAGCCCTCGGAAAACGGAAAATTGTGAAGAGTTCGGCGGCCGTGGGAAGAGATCGGTGATTGCCTTTGAGGAGAAAATTATGTTCTTTGGAAATTTGAAGATTGGGACCCGATTGGGGCTGGCGTTCGCCAGTTTATTGGTCATGGTTCTTGGCATCATCGGTCTCGCGGTGTTGCGCCTTGAATCGCAAGACGGGCTTCTCGGAAATTTCGCCAACGACCGCGTGCAACAGCTGGTGATCACGCATAAATGGGCCAACTCCTTGCTGGAGACCGGGAACTACATCCGGAACATCTACCTGTTCGATCACGACAAGATGGGAGAGCAGCTCGCGCGTCTTAAAGATTTTAAGAAGCTGCGCGCTGGCTACAGGTCGGATTTGGTAAAGAGCATCGACACCGAGCAAGGCAAGGAACTCGTAAAAAACGTTATGGACGCGCGCAACAGGTACGTTCCGCACGAGGACGAATTCATCCGGCTTTTGGAAACAAATCATCCGGACGAGGCGAAAAAGGAATTCATGGAAAAGATCGTCCCGGAACAGTCGTTGTATTTGGACGAGCTTTACAAACTAATCGATTACGAAGTCGCGCAGACGGCTGCGGATCGCGATGCGGCGAGAGAAGCGTATGTACGAGGACGTGGCATCATCGCGTCAATAGGAGTTCTGGCGACGCTGTTCAGCGCTTTATTCGCTTTCTGGATCACGCGCAGTATCACGAATCCGCTAAAAGCGGCGGTGGAAATTGCACAACAGGTGGCCAAAGGCGATCTGAGGGGCAATCTGGAAGTTAAGACAAAGGACGAGACCGGGCAGTTGCTTCAGTCCTTGAAGAAAATGAAGGCGAGCTTGACGAATATCGTGGACGAAGTGCGCAACGGAGCGACAACGCTGGCTTCCGCAGCGGCGCAGGTTTCTGCTTCGGCTTCGTCACTTTCGCAGGGGTCGAGCGAACAAGCGGCTTCGGTGGAAGAGACAACAGCGAGCCTGGAAGAGATGAGCGCTTCGATCAGTCAGAACGCGGAAAACAGCCGGCAAGTGGAACGGATGTCGACGAAGGGCGCGAAAGATGCAGAGGACAGCGGGCAGGCTGTAAAGGATACGGTCGATGCGATGGTGTCCATCGCCGAGAGGATCACGATTATCGAGGAGATTGCTTATCAGACCAATTTGCTGGCGTTGAACGCGGCAATCGAAGCGGCGCGCGCGGGAGAGCATGGAAGAGGATTTGCTGTGGTAGCCACGGAAGTGCGCAAGCTGGCGGAACGGAGCCAGACTGCGGCGAAGGAGATTGCAGGCCAGGCGGGGGAGAGCGTAAAGGTGGCCGAGCGTTCCGGGGAGTTGCTGGGGGTGCTGGTGCCGGCCATTCGCAAGACGGCGGATCTGGTGCAGGAAGTGACGGCGGCCTCTCGCGAACAGGCTTCGGGAGTGAACCAGATCAACAAAGCCATGTCACAGGTAGACCAGGTCACGCAGCGTAATGCGTCTTCGGTGGAAGAACTTTCGAGTGCGGCAGAGGAGATGTCATCGCAGGCGGAAGGTATGCAGCAGCTCATGGAGTTTTTCAAGGTAGAGGACGCGCGGCAAGACTCTTCGGTTGGGGGGGCACGAGGAAACGAGAGGTTGCATCCACGGGCGTACCGGCAGAACAGGGCTGGGAGAGATGGACGATTCGCAGCGGATCAAGACGCCGCCAATACAGCGAATGTGAGCGAGGATGAACGCGACTTCGTGCGGTTCTAACGGGAGAATCTAATGGAATCCACGATTACAAGAGAAGCAGCGGAACAGCAGCAATACCTAACGTTTCAGATGTCGGAAGATGAGTATGCCGTCGGAATCCCGCACGTGCGGGAGATTATCGAATACAGCGCCGTGACGCGCGTGCCGAAAGCGCCGGCGTGGATCCGCGGAGTGATCAATGTTCGCGGAAGCGTGGTGCCTGTGGTGGACCTGGCGGTGAAGTTTGGAGTGGCGGCGCGGCCGATGACGAAGACGACGTGCATCATTATTCTGGAGATTAAGCTGGATGGCGAGGACAGCATTATGGGAGTTATCGCCGACGCTGTGAACGAAGTGACCAGCTTTACGGCTGAGGATATCGCGGAGGCGCCCTCGTTCGGGACGCGTGTGCGCGTTGAATATCTGTTGGGGATGGCCAAGGTCGGGAAGAAGTTCGCGCTCATGCTGGACATTCAAAAGGTGCTTACGGGCGAAGAAATTGTGAAACTTGGGGAAGTGCCTTCGCAAACGATTCGAACGGAAGCGGATGGGACACAGAGCAATGGGGCGGATGCGCCGACGAACGATTCGAAGAACGCCACAGTGAATTCCAGAACCGGCAAGTCGAAATCCTAAAACACGTAATAAGCGGTGGGTCCCTTGGCACGGTCAAACACAATTGCAAGTGAAAGTGCGCTGCGGGGTGGTGTCTCTGAGAAATCGGTGGCCGAGCCTTCCGACGTGTCTTTGGGATTTCAGCCGAGTACCATCAACGAGAGAGAGTTTCTGCGTTTTCAGGAGCTCATTCATCGTGTCTCTGGAATTTGGCTGACTTACGCCAAGTCCGCGCTGCTGGTCGGCCGACTCTCCAAAAGATTACGTCAACTCGGCCTAACCACATTCAGCGAATACTACCGCGTGGTGACGACTGACTCGGTAGAGCAAAACTGCATGCTCGACGCGATCTCCACGAATGAGACGCGGTTTTTCCGTGAGCCTGGACAATTCGAGTTTCTTCGTAAGCGCGTCTTTCCTCAATGGCAGACGGATGTGGCGAAAGGCATGCGTGGCCGCAGAATCAGGGTGTGGAGCGCCGGGTGCTCAACGGGGCAGGAGCCGTATTCGCTGGCGATGGCTTTGCGCAACGACTTTCCAGCGGCTGCGAACTGGGAAATAGAGATTGTCGCGACGGATTTATCGAGCCGCGCGCTGGCAGTTGCGCGTGGCGCGACTTGGGAATCTGCGGCGTGCAGTCAAATCCCGGAGGCTTATTTGAAGGTCTATATGTTGAAGGGCTGCGGCAGGCAGGAAGGCAAGATAAAGGCGGGGCCTGAAATTCGCTCTGTCGTCAAGTTTTTGCGGCTGAACCTGAACGAGCCTGCGTATGCCGTGAACGGGCCATTTGATTTGATCTTCTGCAGAAACGTGCTGATTTATTTCGACCGGACAGACAGGGACAGAATTGTGCGCCGCATGTTGAGTTACCTATCACCGAGCGGGTACCTGTTTGTGGGGCATGCGGAGAGCCTACACACAATGCATGATGTGGTACGCAGTGTTATCACCACCGTTTACGCTCCCATTGTCAAAGTGAGCTCAGAGGCCGATGTTGCATCATAGCGTGGCGACTCGAATCCAGGTTTTGGTTGTGGATGATTCGGCTGTGGTGCGGCAGGTCATGCAAGCATTGCTATCGCAGGAAAGCGATATGGAGGTGACCGTTGCTGCGGACCCAATCATTGCGCTTCATAAGATGAAGCAGGTTCGGCCGCATGTGATTATTTTGGATCTTGAGATGCCGCAGATGGATGGGCTGACGTTCTTGCGCAAGGTGATGGCGGAAAATCCTATCCCGACGTTGATTTGCTCGAGTGTTGCGGGGCGAGGGACGGTGGCGGCGATTCGGGCCTTGGAAGAAGGCGCGATCGGGATTGTCACTAAACCGAAGCTTGGAGTGGGGAATTTTTTGCATGAGTCGGCGGTAATGCTGATCGATACGGTTCGCTCGGCGGCATCGGCACGGATGCGGAGACGAAGTAGTTTGGCTTCGAGGACGTTGGAGTTCAAACGTTCCAGACCTAAGGCCAATACTGCCAGCGCCGCGAGCAAAGAAGAGGGAATTGTCGTGATTGGCGCTTCCACCGGAGGAACCGAAGCGCTGGCGCAAATTTTGGGGGCGCTGCCAGCGGAAGCGCCCGGAATTGTGATTGTGCAGCACATGCCGGAGCAGTTCACGGCGGCGTTTGCGAAGTGGTTGGATACCAATTGCGCGATCCACGTAAAGGAAGCCGCGGATGGGGATCGTGTAAAGCGCGGGTGGGCCTTTGTGGCTCCGGGCAATCGGCATAGCACGATACGCCGTGCGTCCGGGCATCTCACAATTCAAGTGAGCGATGGACCGTTGGTCTCGCGGCATCGACCCAGTGTTAATGCCTTGTTTCGTTCCGTGGCGAAGGCTGCGGGCGACTCGGCGCTGGGCGTGATACTGACGGGCATGGGAGATGATGGCGCCGACGGATTGCTGGAGATGCGCGCGGCGGGGGCGTTTACGATTGCTCAGAATGAGGCGAGCTGCGTGGTTTTTGGGATGCCGAAGGAAGCGATTCGACGTGGTGCGGCGCACAAAGTACTCGCTCTGGAAGCCATTTCGGCGGCGGTGGCATGTTTTGGAATTCACAGAAATAAAATGCTGTGAGATGGCGGCAACCGAGTTGGCTTCGTGGAGACTGCCAGAGCAACCTCGCTGTTCCTCGGGACCGATCTTAAGAGAAAATTTCAGTAAGGAGTTACTTCGAGGAGAGGCCGCTCGACCTGCAACGCATCTTCGGCGTCGGGACTCTTCCGGGGCGGTGAGCTGGGAAGCGCAGCGACCAGTCTGCGCGTGTACTCGTGTTGGGGCGAATTAAAGATAGCTTCTGGTGTGCCGCATTCAGCGATCTGGCCTTCATGGAGTATGCAGATGCGGTGGCAGAGAGCTGCTACTGAGAGAAGGTCGTGCGAGATATAAAGGATGGCTGTGCCCATCTGGCGGTTCAGGCGTACGAACAAATTCAGGATTTCGGATTGTGTGATTGGATCGAGGGCGCTGGTCGCTTCGTCTGCGAGGAGGAGTGCCGGGCGGTGAAGCATGGCCATGGCGATGCAGACTCGCTGCCCTTGGCCAACGCTTAATTGTGATGCACGCCTGCGGAGGAAATCTTTGTCGTGCGGCAAGCTGACGCTCGTCAAAGCGGACTGGATCGATGCCGAACCCTGTGCGTCGTTTCCTCGCTCGTGGGCTCTCCAGGCTTCAGTTAGCTGAGCTCCGATGGAGAGAGCGGGGTTTAAGGCGGCCAACGGGCTTTGCAGCACAATGCCCATTTCCTTGCCGCGAATCGCCCGGAGTTCTTTTTCCGATCCTTTCAGGAGTTCTCTGCCGCGAAACAGAATTTCCCCTTTGACTGCGCCGCCCTTCAGGGGAATGAGCCCCATCAGTGCGAGGGCCAGTGTGCTTTTTCCGGAACCGCTTTGCCCTACCAAGCCGAGGATTTCCTGGCGCTCGATACACAAGGAAATATCTCGGAGGACACCGGCTTTGTCGCGGTAGTCCACCGAGAGATTGGCGGCGAGGAGCGGTTCCTGAGAGCTCACTTACTCGCTCCCATCTCTGGGCTGGGTTTTAGGCGAAGCGTTTCGATGTTCCAGAAAGCCTCGGGATTGAGCGCGACGGGAGAGGCGCCGACAAGGTTGGAAGAGATGGCCGAGAGGGCATTTTTGTTGATGAGATAGATGAAGGGTTGCTGTTCGGCGACGATTTGCTGGACACGGTCGAACTTAGCTTTGCGGAGTTTTTCGTCGGGAGTGGAGGCTTGTTCTTGCATGAGCTTGTCGATTTCGGCTTCCCAGGGCGTTGCGGGAGTTTTCTGATTGGGGTCCCATTGGTGGTTTTCACCGGAGCTCAGCCAGACTGTTAGTTGACCGTTGGGATCGAGATCGGTGTTCACGAGGCCGAGGAGACAGGCATCGTAGTCAAACGTGCGCGTGATGCGCTCGATCAGTGAAGGAAAATCCAGCGTGACGACCTTCAGCGTGATGCCGATCTCGGAAAGGTCTTGCTGAATCATGGTGGCCATTTTTTCACGAGCGGTATTTCCGGAATTGGTGATCACTGTGAATTCGACAGCGTGGCCGCCGCTGTCCTTCAGAGTGCCATTTTCGAATCGAAATCCTGCGCGCGAAAGGACCTGAAGCGCGGCCTGTGGATCGTGTTTGGGAGCCGGAAGGGAAGCGTTGAACCAGAAATGATTGGACGGGGAGACGGGGCCGTAGGCTGGAGTTGCGTAGCCGTCGAAAACGACTCGTGCGAGGTCGGCGCGGTTGATGGCGAGGGAAACGGCTTGGCGGAACGCGGTCGCCTGGAACCATTTCTTTTTGTAATCGGGCAATGTGGACGAGGCGGTTTGATTAAACCAGAGTTCTTCGCCATCGAGGCCGGTGCCCGCGTTCCTGGCGACGCCGGGGGAATCTTTTTGAAGGCGATCGAACTGTTCTGCGTCGAGACGGTTGATCAGTTGCAGTTCGCCGCGGCGGAAGCGCATTAGTTCGATGTCACGGTTTCTTTGAATGTCCAGACGGACAGTCTCGATGTAGGGAAGCGAATGGCCTTCTGGGTCGTGCTTCCAGTAATTGGGGTTGCGGCGAAGAAGAACGTGAGAGCCCGCGACGTATTCGGAAACATAGTATGGGCCGAGGACGCTCATCTCTTTTTTCGGAGACTTTGACGAAAGGATGGCAACTTGATCGAAGAGCCGCTCGAGGCCGGCGACGAGCGTTGTAAAAGAGATTACGGCAACATCCTGCGAGGGAGTTTGAACGTCGATAGTAGTGGCTTCAGCGGTTCGAAAGGCATCGCCAGTAGCGGAGTGGGTTTGCGGATCCATGAGGAGCTTCATGGTGTAGGCCACGTCGTCGGATGAGAACGGGGAGCCGTCAGAAAAATAGAGGCCTTTGCGCAGGTGGAAGGTGATTTTACGGCCGTCGGGCGACACCTTCCAGGATTCGGCGAGAGCGGGTTCAAGAGCTTGGGTCTGTCGATTGACGCGAATCAGGACGCCACCCGTCAAATAGCGGACGTTTTCCGAAGCTTCATCGTCGACAAGGATTGGATTGAAGGTTTTGGGTTCGCCGTGGAGGCAGAAATGTAATTCGGCGCCGGACTGGGCGCGTCCGGGAGGGGCCGAAAATACGAGCAAGCAGAGAGCGAGACATAGAACGGTGGGTGGTCGAGAAAAGCGCATCAGGCAAGTTCCTCCGAACCAGGAAAAATGAATTGAAAACAGATTACGGTGAGCACCAGGATGACTAACGGAACTAGCCGCCAGGGGTTGGCAGCCACAGCGGAGAAATCCTCGGAGCCGCGCAACAGATTCCCCCAAGATGGCAATGGCTCCATCACTCCTAGTCCCAACATGCTCAACGTTGCTTCCGTGAGAATAAAGATAGGGATCGAAATCCAGAACTGCGCTAGAAAAACTGGGCGAAGACAGGGGATCACTTGGCGGAACAATATTTGAGATCGGCGGTAGCCGAGTGCCTGCGCGAGGAGGATGTGGTCCGAGTCTCGCAAATTTCGTGAAGCAGCCCACACAACACGTAGTGACACAGGCCATCCGAGAAGGCCTAAGACCACGAACGTGGCGACAATGGACGGTACGGGAGATAGATCAAGGGGCAATAAAGCACGCAACGCAATCAGCACGAAAAGCAGCGGCAGCGACATGGATAGGTCGGCAGATGCCAGAATGATTTTTTCAAGCCAGCCTCCGCGAAGTCCTGCAATTGCTCCGAGGATGACCGCAATGATGGTTGCGAGTAGCGCTGCCGCGGGCGCGAGCAACAAGGAAATGCGAGTTCCATAAACGACGCGAGTGAAAAGGTCCCTTCCCAGCGAGTCCGTGCCGAGCAAATGTGTTGCGGATGGCGCGGTATTGGGGATGTCGCGAAACTGGTGAGCGTAGGAATAATGAGTAAAGCTTCCAGCGAATAGCCCCAATGCGAAAATGATGAGCAGGATGCCGCGGCACAGGAGACGAAGCATGCGCTGCGCGTTCACTGCGGCCTCTCTTGCGGCGTGCCTGCAAGGAAATTGACTCCCACGGTTAGGAGAGTGACGAAAAGCGTGATGCTTGTAAGCAAAGGCAAATCGCGATTGAGGGCGGCCTGCCACGCTAATTGTCCCATCCCGGGAGAATCGGAGAGAGCCTCCAGGGGAATGGCGGCGCCAAGCGCCATGCTTGCGGAAATTCCAAGAAGCGCCACGAGAGGGTGCCACGCCACAGGAATCACATGGCGGAATAGTATGCGATTACTACTGACGCCACGGGCCCGGGCGGCCAGAACAAAAGGTTGCGCGTTAGCCTGAGCGAGGATGTTGTGCTGATAGCGGAAGAGTTTTGGAACCAGAATTATTGCGATCCCCAGAAAGATTGGTGCGCGCAGATACAAGCAGAGAAGAGCCACAACGGCGGTGGGCAAGGCAATCAGGAGCCCGGTCGCAGCGGTCGCCGAATACTCCAGCACCCAGCTTCGCCAGCGAATGGTGAGCAGCGACAGAAGAGAAGCGGCCATCCACGCTGTGGCCAAGCCCAGCAAAACAGCCCGCGCCGTGAGCGGAGCGCGCTCTTTCAGGAGTCCAGCAACGGGCCGTTGGAGGAAGGCTGAGGTGCCCAGATTTCCGCGAATCAGGCCCGCAATGTATGAGCCGTAATAGTGAAAAAGTCCTCCTCCCAATTCATGCTCGTTTCGAATTGCATCTCGGGAGGACTGAGAAAGCCGGAAATCAAGATCGCGTTCGTCGGCGCCGTAACCGGGAGCGAAGCGGACCATAGTCGCGCAGAGCAACGCTCCAACAACCGCCAGGGCGGTCAGCAGAAGGAGTTTCTGCGCGAGTTTTAAAATCCATTGGGTCATGACGGCTGTGCAACGAAATGCCTTTCCGTGTCAACTTCATCCGTGTGAAGGGACGACCAGCTGGGACGTCGATGGCGCGCCTTTGTCTCGATAGTGGCTTTCCTTGGCCTCGTACATTGCGCGATCGGCTTCGGAAAGCAGCTCCTCGGCCGTAACTCCATCTTGGGGATAAAAGGCTGCGCCCACGCTTACCGTAACAACCTTCTTGCCACAAACGGTCCGACCGGCGTCCTCAACCGCAAGTTGTACTCTCGGAATGAATTCCTTGACTGTCGTTGTGGTGAACTCCGGAAGAACGAGAATGAATTCGTCTCCGCCCAAGCGTCCGACCAGATCGTACTCTCGGCACACAGTGCGGAAATTCCTTGCGATCTCCTCTAAAAGCTTGTTGCCGACGAGATGGCCGTAATTATCGTTTACGGTCTTGAATCCATTGAGGTCGCAAAGCAAGACCGCTAGAGGCTGCCCGCTGCGCTCGGAACGTGCTAACTCGCTATCCAAGTGCGCGCAAATCGATCGGGCGTTCGGCAAACCAGTAAGGAAATCCGTGCTCGCCGAGTCCTGGGCTTTCTCAAATTGCAGAGAATTTTCGACAGACAAGCCTAGCTTCGAGCTTGCGGCCAGCAACATACGCATGTGATCTTTGGTAAATGCCTGCTTTTCCTTCAGGTATAGCGTCAGGACTCCAGCAACCCCATCCCTGCCCTGAAGCGGTATGGAGAGCGTAGATCGCAAGACCGAAACCCGCGAGGGATCGCCCAGATGTTTCGATTCCGCCATGGGGTCGCCATTGATGATGGGTTTCTTGTGCTGCGCGACCCAGCCGGATATCCCGTGGCCAATGGGGATCTCCAAGGCGCGAAAAAGATCGTAGTCGATCCCATGAACATAACGCGGAGTCAATTTCTCACCCTCGCATACATAAAAGACGATTAGGTCGTGGGGAACCATTTCTTTCAGTCGAACCGCGACGACGGAGAGCGTCTCGCGCAAGCTCAATGAATTTCCGAGGGTCTGGGCCAGTTCGAAGAGGAGCTGCGCTTCCTGGCGGGCAGAGACGATCGAGGCCAGAAAAGAAGTGGCTCGCACTTCGGCGGCGTTGGGCACGTCTGCGAATCCCGCCGAAGGAGCAACAGAACGATTGGGATTGGTCACAGAGGGAAATGGACTTTTTGTGGTCTCCGTCCTGCGCACTTCTTGCTCGAGCTCGAGGTACCTCTTTTCGATCGCCGCGACGACTCGCGGATCGAAGCTTGTACCCATTTCTGAAATCAGATGCTTCATGGCCTCATCGACGGACATCGCCCGGCGATACGGCCGTTCTGAAGTGAGTGCGTCAAAACAGTCCACCACGGAAAGGATTCGTGCACCGATCGGAATCGCTTCGCCTTTCAATCCGTAGGGATATCCAGTCCCATCCCACTTTTCGTGGTGGGAGCGAACAATCGGAACAACGGGGTAAGGGAATTGGACGCGGTCGAGGATTTCCGCGCCTACGATGGGGTGGATCTTCATGCGATCGAATTCTTCCGGCGTGAGGCGTCCGGGTTTGGAGAGGATCTGTTCCGGAACGGCGAGCTTGCCGATGTCGTGAAGCATAGACGCCGCGCGCAAGGCGTTTAGCTCGGCTTCGCTCAGCCCCAAGTCTCTGCCGAGTTGGACCGCGTAAGTCTGAACGCGTCGCAAATGATCATGTGTACTGTGGTCTTTAGCCTCGATGGCGAGAGACAGCGCCTCAATCGTTCGAAGATGGAGGTCCGCAATTTCTTCGGTGTGTTTCTTCTCTGCTTCCAGACGGTCCAGATAGATGCGGTAAGAACGGTACATCCAGTACACAAGGGGCAGGACGAGAATGGCAAACTGCCAACCGAACGCCCGGTTGATCAGGCTAACTCCTCCAGCGATCATCGCTCCCAACAAGTAATAAGGAAACGACCACAGATAGCATTCCTTCCAGACCTGGAGAGGATTGCGCCGCTGGGTCAGGGCGATGATGCCCGAAACGGACATGGTATTTATTGCGAAATATGTTGTGGAAGCCGAGACCAGCAACAAGGGCCAGCCCAGCCCCAAATGAGAAGCAGACTTGCTGTGAAATACAAGATTCGCCGCGGTGATCGAAATGGACAGATTGGCAAAATTGAACAAGATCTGGATCAAGCGCGGTCGAGGCTTCGAGTCCCAAATCGATTGCACTAGGCCGCCAAAACATCCCATCAGCAAGGTCTCTGGATAGGACAAATCCAGAATGCCCACAAGGATGAAAAGGAAATTGGCGGACATGGTCGCCTCAATCCCGGGGAGACGTACCTTGAATAAGGAAGCAGCGAGCGCCACTGCGAAGAAACATGCAAACCGGAGTTCGCTTTCCGTATGCCAATGCAAGAGTGCATAGGGCAAAAGCGGAAGGCCGATCACTACCTGCAACAAAATGAACAATGCAGCTGGCCAACTCAACCTTTTGCCTTTTTTCCCTGGAGAGGCCCAAATCTCTCGGTGTTTATTAGCAATATATGAAAACGCGTGGTGAAACGATGATTTCCAGGAGCCACTAACGGTGGTGCTCCCGGACTTAGATTCGGGCTGGCGTAAAGAATTCAACGAATTAACATCGTTGGCGGCTTGTCTGGGCATGCTTCCTTTGATCGACGACACAAAATCCTACTGGTCCCTTTTGGTACATATAGTGTCCGGAATACAGGGGCGAATGCCCATAGTACGAGCGGGGAGTTTTGTCCCAAGATTAACCATGGAGTAGACCCCTTAGCTCCCGAATTGCCCCTTGTGCGCTTCAGCCATTTCAGTCTGTCCTTGGTTGGGTGAACTTGCGCCTAGTCAAGGAATTTCACCCCATTTCTCAGTCCGGGCAGCCCAAAGCTAGTACCAAACTGTGCCAACGCAGGTACTAGGCCTACCCCGCACCGGTACCATCGACGCAAACATCGTCCAGCCCTTAAAACCTAGGGAGCGCGAAATGCCACTTTTTGGGCCCTGTCCCCGGTACCCAGGGTTTACCAGGAGAGATGGAAAATGGATCGCAGCCCTTATAAGAATTCAGATAAGAAGAATGGCGGGCCATTGAAGACTACAACTTGGGGCGCCCTCATCGCTTTCGTGCTGCTGCTCGCCGGTGTAGGACTGACAGGTCACCTCTCCCACCCCATTGGAGACGCGCAAGGCATTGAAACGGCAAGAGATATTCCTGCCGAGCAGGCCGCGGCTTTGCAATCGACAGCCAACGGCACTCACGGCGCGGCCTACAATTGGGGCGCTTTGAGCGGCACTTCGACCTTCCAACCTCTTTTTCAACTTCGCCAGAACCGTGGGATTAGCGGCAAGTCTACCGGCCTAGCCAATCGCAGTTCGGTTCAGCAACAGGCGTCCTCGGCTGGCCTTAAGGATCCGTCTGCCCCTCCGCAAGAAACTGGGACCGGCATGCCCATGGGGGGAGCGGTGAATCCCCAAACCCTGATTGCTGCCAAGATCGCTCCGGACTTGCAAGGAATTGACCCCACAAAGCCAGTAGACGTCATCGTCCAGTTCAAGAGAACAGCGGCATCCTCTGACCTCTCTGCTGATGGTGCGACTGTCAAGTCTAACCTCAATATCATTAACGCCCAGTTGGTGACCATTGAGGGCTCGAATCTGAACAGCCTAGCTTCCCACACTGACGTGGCGTACATATCTCCGAACCGCAAGGTGCGCGGTGCGATGGACCCGGTTGTCACCGCCGTTAACGCGGACATCGCCTCCGCCAACGGCTGGAATGGCACGGGCGTTGGCGTCGCCATCATCGACAGCGGCGTCGTTTTTGTTGATGACTTGAATTCTGATGGAAACGCAAGCCCGTCTCGTGTCGTATACAACCAAAGCTTCGTACCTGGCGACACCTCAACGGCCGACGCCTACGGTCACGGAACGCACGTCGCAGGTATCGTTGCCGGCAACGCGTACGATTCCACGAGCCTGCATATTTACCCGAACCAATATCGCGGTATCGCCCCGGAAGCCAATATCATTGCCTTGCGCGTGTTGGACGCCACGGGCGCCAGCGTCGACAGCGCCGTGATTGCAGCGATTGAACAAGCCGTTGCTCTCCAGAGCACCTATAACATTCGAGTCATCAATCTTTCGCTTTCTCGCGGCGTTTATGAGAGCTACACGCTTGATCCTCTCTGCCAGGCGGTGGAATCCGCATGGCAAGCGGGCATCGTCGTGGTGGCAGCGGCGGGCAACATGGGTGAATACAATGGTGCCGGCACGCAGGGATATGCCACTATTGGCGCGCCCGGCAACGATCCCTACGTGATCACTGTTGGGGCAACCAACACACATGGTTCGGGGACGCAAGCCGCCCAGACGGTAACGAGCTACAGCTCGAAAGGCCCGACGACGTTTGATCACGTCGTGAAACCCGATCTCGTCGCCCCGGGTAACTCCGTGGTATCGCTTCTAGCCTCTTCGAATACCACGCTTATTACTGAGTATCCGTCACTTGCCGTATTCCCGTGCAATTCCTCCGGGACAAATTGCGGTTCCCAGAACGGGTCCGCGAACTACATGACAATGAGCGGGACGAGCATGGCCACGCCCGTGGTCAGCGGTGTTGCAGCCCTGCTTGTGCAACAAAATCCGTCGCTCACTCCAGATCAGGTGAAAGCGCGCCTAATGAAGACGGCCTGGAAGGGCTTTGGGCAATATACGACGGCGAGGGACCTGGGCAGCGGTGTATCCTATACGATCGAACAAGACATGTTTGCGGTGGGGGCGGGCGCGGTTGACGCTTCGGCCGCCCTTGCCAACACGGATCTTGCTCCCGCAACTATGGGTTCTGCAATGTCACCAACGGCCGTGTACGACACGGCCAGTGGCACTGTAACGGTAACTGGCGCTCCGGGGACGGTCTGGACCAATCCGAATGTCTGGGGCAACTCCGTTATCTGGGGCAATTCGGTCGTATGGGGCAATTCTGTTGTCTGGGGAAACTCCGTAGTCTGGGGTAACTCTGTTGTTTGGGGTAATTCTGTTGTTTGGGGTAACTCCGTGGTTTGGGGCAACTAGTAAGTCCGGTGTACGGACTCATTCATATGTCACCGGAGAGCAACTGATGCCACGAACAGCTAAAATATATATCACACTAGTTTTAGTCTCTGGAGCCGCAGTCCTGCTCCTCGCAGCGAATGCATGGTCTTCTGCCAGCCTCGCTCAGTTTCTGACGCTTCTGGGTTTCGCTGCCGTCGCATCGACGCTCAAGATCCGGATACCGGGTATTGAGAGCACCATGTCACCAAACTTTGTTTTCTTGCTGCTCGCCATGCTCTGTTGCAATTTCTCTGAGGTGGTGGCGATCGGGCTGGTGGCTGCTCTGGTGCAATCATTGTGGGCGGCCAAACGAGCCCGGCTTATTCAGGTGGCGTTCAGCGCCGCGGCTTTGGTGTTGAGCGCCAGCGTTGCGTTTCAACTCACGCACTTCTTGCTGAGATCGAGTGCCGCTAATTCGCCGGTTGTTTTCGCGATTCTTGCAGGTAGCCTGTATCTTTCTCTTAATGCGGCGCTGGTTTCTGCAGTCATCGGGCTTGTCGAGGGCAGGTCTTTCGCGCGCGTCGGCAGGATCTGCTTCGAATGCGCTTTCCCTTATTTTATGGGTGGCATCGTTTTCGCGGGACTTGTGAGCGGCGCATTCTCACGCTCCACGGTTTGGCAGGGCGCAATGGTGCTATTTCCTGTGACCGTTCTTGGTTACCTATATTCTTTGGGCCGGACTCCTGCTGTCGCGCTGGCCGCATACCGGTCAGCTCCCGCGGCGGTTGAAGAGGAAGAGCTAGTCGAGGCTGGCTTGTCGCTGCCGCGCACTCGTCGCTGAGTCTCCCAAACGCGCGTCAAATCAGGCGGAGTGTTGCGTAGCGCACAGCTTCGCGAGGACTAAAACCGCGTGCTTCCAGACTTGGAGGAAGAACAGAGATCCCGGAAATTGATGGCGGTTGACTAGCCCACTCATAAACCAGGCTGAACCTGGCGACGCGAAGCAGTCTGCAAAACGGCAGACGTTACGGACTGACGTGGGACGGGGTGGTGCGGGACAAATAATTTAGGGGCGGAGCTCAGTGGTAGAGCAGCGGCCTTTTAAATCGCTTCTGACCCGCATAAACACTGGCGTTTTTAATGGTTTCAAACACTTAGCTGCCCGCGCTTGCCCACAGTTCCCCACCATTTCCTACGGTTCAATACAAGAACAATGCAAGTCCCTTGCGAGAGGGGCGCAGTTCCCAGCTCCTCGTCGCTCTTCTCTGACCTTTCACTTAACACCCGGTAGCCAAGCCCATTGACGGTTGACAAATACGCTGTCCAAGTGTGACAAGTGAGGGCCCAGAGGAGGCCCTATGAGACGCACCACCATAGCTCTCGTCTTTCTCGCTGGTCTCGTCATTGGTTACTATGGCCGAGGCGCTATCGGCACGCTTCAACACAGGGACACGCATTCTGCAGACTTGGCTGGTATCGAACGACTGCACCAAGACGACATTAAATTTACGCTGTCCCAAGACTACAAAGAACTGATGAACATTTGGTCTGAGGATGCGGTGCGCTTCATGCCGGGAGGTCCGCCTGATGTTGGCAAGCAGTCCATTCAGGCTGCGAATGAGAAATTCGCGGCCGAGTACCCGGG